>CASGVX010000024.1 GCA_949346185.1 uncultured Lachnospiraceae bacterium | reverse complement strand
CTTTGGCGATGCGGACGCAGCGCATCGTCAATTTTAGAACATCTTCTCACACTTTATACCTTCCCCTGCAATCCATATACATATGCCAGCACTTCCGCCACCATCTGATACAATTCCGGCGGAATCTGCTCCCCAATGTCCACATTATGATAGAGCATCCTGGCAAGGGGCTTATTCTCTACAATCTCAATCTTATTTCCTCTGGCAACATCCTTGATTTTCTCTGCCAGATAATCAGCACCCTTGGCAAGCACCACCGGCGCATCATATTTTTCTTTGTCATACTTGATCGCCACCGCCAAATGCGTAGGGTTCGTGATGACCACGTCCGCCTGAGGCAGTTCCTGCATCATGCGCCGCTGAGATGCTTGGCGCATCCTCTGCTTCTGCTGACCCTTCACTTTGGGATCGCCTTCCTGGTTCTTATACTCATCCTTCACTTCCTGCTTCGTCATCTTCATGTCATTGTGGAACTTCCACTTCTGATAAATCAAGTCCCCCATTCCGATAATGAAGAAAAACAGACTGATTCGAAGGCCAATATTGACAATCACATCCCCCGCCAGCGCAATGGCTTGGGGCAAGGAAAAATGATACATATCCATAATATAGTTCCATTTATCCTGCAGATAATTGTACACCACCACAGTCATGACAATAATCTTCGCCGTGGATGTTAGCAGCTGCATCAGTTTATCTTTTGAAAACAGCCTCTTCATCCCGCTAATCGGGTCAAAACGCTTGAGGTCAGGCTTCATGGGTTCAAAGGAAACCTTCCACTTGACCTGAACCAGAAGCACAAGAGCCGTAGCCACAAAGGAAAACACGAAAAAGGGCAATACAAACAATGCAATGTCAATAATCGCCTCCCCCATGAAAGAGCAGCTTATCTGCAAATTAAAGGGTTCATCTGTAAACTCTGAAATATGCTGGTAATAATTGTTGTATGTAGACAGCAAATTATTGCCCAGATATCCCAGATAAAACCTGAGTATGACGAAAAACACCAACAGAGAAACCGACGTTGTCAAGTCATTGCTCCTAGAAGCCTGCCCCTTTTTCCTGGCATCCTCCAGCTTCTTTGCGGTAGGTTCTTCTGTCTTCTCCCCGCCATCCCCATCATTTGCAAATAATTGCAAATCATACTTCAAATACGACATATTCTCTCAGTCCCTCTGTAACAAGGGCACCGTCTATGCCAGTGCTCTCGTGTACTTTGCGCCCCGGCGCAGTATCCAGTCAAAACTACATACACTAAATATAATAACGCATTTATCTCAAAATAGCAAATCCTATTTACGGTAGTTGATACCATCATTTGCGGAGCAATTTGCAGGAAAGTAATTGCTTTGCGAGCAACCGCCCGCCTCTTATGCCGCATTTCCATTCATGGCTTCATGGACTGCAGGAATAATTTGGTGATTTTTTGCATTTCATCGTAGATAAAATCCGTAATTCCCGGCAGAAATGACACCATGATGAACAGGACAGCCAGCCCGACGAAAATCTTGAGCTGCATGCCGATGACAAACATGTTCATCTGGGGAGCAACCTTTGCCAGAATCCCCAAAACCACATTCACCACCAACGTGCAGCAGAAAATAGGCAGAATAATCCGGAATCCAATCACGAAATAATCCACCATGTAATCCATATAAATCTGCTGTAGGAAAGGCGTGATTTTACTGCCCCCTATGGGAATCAACTGATAGGAATCAATCATAGTATCAATCAGAAAATAATGCATATCCGTCGCCACGAAAATCAGCATAAACATCGCAGTAAACAACGTAGCAGTAATGGTAGTCTGCACCTGGGTGGTGGGATCCATTTCCATCACCATGGCAAATCCAATTTCCATATCCACAAGATGTCCAGAAAAATTCAAGATATACAAGCAAATTCCTGAACCCAAACCGATCAGAAGGCCAGTAATCGCCTCCTTGGCAAGAACAATGCTGTACCCCAGCATGCCATGATAGGATACAGCCGAATAATCCACAAGATTCATAACTACCAGAGAGAGAAAGAAAGCAGTGCCCACCTTCACTCTTCTGGGAATATTTGTATTTGAAAACATAGGTGCAATGGCCATTACCATAGAAATGCGTACAAATACCAGCAAGGCATATTCCACATATTCAACTGAAAATTTCAAACCATTTCACCCCTTTGTCATTTTATAATCGTAGGAATTTGATTGATAATGCTAATAAACAACTCGGAGACGCTCTTCATCATCCAGCCCCCAGCGATGATAAGCACAAGCATAATCGCAACAAACTTGGGCACAAAAGTCAAAGTCTGCTCCTGAATAGAAGTAATCGTCTGGAATATGCTGATAATCAAGCCCACCACCAAAGAAATAATCAGCAGGGGCGCCGATACTTTCACCACAGTCCAGATAACCTCCCTGGAAATGTCCATCACAACATCTGGCGTCATAGCAAGCCTCCATTCTTATTCCATCTTTACAGGAAAATCCGTCAAAACACCCAACAGGCAGAAGCACGATTATTATATCCTCTAGGTTTGGAAAGACCGTACCAACTGCCCAACAACCAAGTTCCATCCATCTGCCAATATAAATAGCAGAATCTTAAATGGCAGAGAAATCACCGTAGGGGGCAACATCATCATACCCATGGACATCAGGGTGGAAGATACCACCATATCCATCACGATAAAAGGCAGATACAGCAAAAACCCTATAATGAAGGCGGCTCTAAGCTCGCTGATGATAAACGCCGGTATCACGGTCAAAATAGGAATATCATCCACCTCTTTCATGTCCTCCGACTTCTGTCCGTTGATATTCATAAATAGTTTCAAATCCTTCTGCCTCGTCTGCTTCAGCATAAAATTCTTGATAGGCGCAATCCCTCGCTCAATGGCATCCTCCTGCTTCACCTGGCCACTCATGAAGGGCTGTACCGCCTCATCATTCACCTGATTGATTACCGGAGCCATCACCGCCAATGTAATAAAAAGTGCCAATCCTACCATCACCTGATTGGGCGGGGTCGTCTGGGTACCTAAGGCAGTTCTCAGAAAATGAAGGGATACAATCACCCTTGTAAAAGAAGTTACCATGACCAGCAGCGAAGGCGCCAATGCCAACGCTGTCAGTATCAGCAAAATCTGTAACGTGGACTCCAGATTGGCACTTCCTGCATTGGAAGAAATACTAAGTTCAAAATTATCATCATTATCCGGCACGCCGTCAATCTGCCCCTGGGTGGTAGAATCCACTCCCTTGCTGGAAGCCCTTGCATGCGAGGGTGCCCCTGCAAAAAAAATCAAGCAGAGCAATGCAAGCAGCACCCCCATGCGGAAAATGGCTTTCCCCTTCTCTCTCAATTTATCTGTCATCTGAAAACTCCTTACTTCTGCCCCTCATTCTTCTTAAAATGCTGCAACACCTCTTTAAAAGAAATACTCTGGGCTTCTGTCTTTTCTTCTATTATCAAATCGCTTTCCTCCAGCTCAGTGAGCATGGAAGCCTGCTCCTTCGTCAGCACGAAGGAAACGATTTTTTTTCCAACTCTTGCAATCACAATGCTCTTTCCCGGCACGATCTGCTTAGACTCAATAATTTGAATATTTGAAGTTCTGCCGGAAGACATGGTATTTTTTGCAAACCATTTCGTAAAAAAGTGCGCCCCAAATAGAAGCGCAACAAAAAACAATAATAAAACAATTAACTTAATAATGCTGGCAAGCGTTGACATGTCTGATGTACCCAGCAATATACACATATCAACACCTCCAGCACCAATAAAATCTTATTTTGCAATCTCCACTAAGCGAATGCCAAAATTCTCTTCAATCACCACAACCTCGCCCCTTGCGACAAACTTGCCATTTACCAGAACATCCACCGGCTCTCCTGCCAGCTTATTCAACTCCAAAATCGTTCCGGGAGAGAAATCAAGAATCTCCTTGATGGACTTATTGGCACGCCCAAGTTCCACGGTAACTTCCAGAGGAACATCCATAATCAAATCAATGTTCTCCTGCTGCAGCAATGGCCCAATACCAGGATTGAAACTCTGGAACTGTGCCGGCTGAACATTGACATTCGGTGCCGGCATCATATATGGCTGCTGCATTTGAGCCATGTTCGGATCCATCTGAGGCGTCGTCTGAGGTACCGGCTGGGGCGCTGCTGCTGGCATTGGTGCTGCCTGAGGAGCAGGCTGAGGCGCCGTCTCCTGAACTGGTGCCGTTTCCGTTGCTGAATTAGTGTCCATACTCCCACTCCCTATAAATCTCTCATATAATTCCCTGGCAAATTCAAATGGATACAACTGCATAATCTGGCTGTCTATCAAATCTCCAATCTTCATATCAAAAGCAACCTGCACGACCTGTCCCACCAAGAAGTTAGAGATTTCCTTATCCTCAATGGAATCATTCAAATCTACCAGACTGGCTGTGGGCGGACTGATATCCACTTTCTTTTCCAGCATGGAAGAGAGGGAGGTGGCCGCAGACCCCATCATCTGATTCATCGCCTCGCTAATGGCGCTCAGATGAAGTTCGGAAAGTTCCCCTTCCGTATTGGAGCCATCCCCGCCCATCATCAGATCTGTAATCACCTTCACATCCCGTTCCTTCAAAATCAGGATATTGTTTCCATCAATCCCTTCAATATACGAGATATGTATAAATACACATGGCCTGTCATACTGATCAGACAGTTCTTCCAAGGATACGTAAGACACTCTCGGCGTCGTAATCGTAACTTTGTTGTTCAAAAGGGTCGACAATGTCGTAGCAGCCGTACCCATATTAATATTTGCAATCTCTCCAACAGCGTCACGTTCCACATCAGTAAGTGGCTGTTCCGCAGGGGCGCTCTCCCCTGACGAAGAATCGCCGCCAGTCAACGCATCAATCTCTTCTTGAGATAGCATTCCATCCATAATCTACTGTTCCTCCCTTATTATCGAAGTAACCCTGACTGCATATGCATTGGAAGCCGCACCCGGCAAGGCACTGAACTTCCGAATATTTCCCACATAAACATCAAGTTCATCATCCACTTTCGTGTCTAATTTTATGACATCTCCCACCTGTAAATTTGCAAAATCAGTTACAGATATGGAGCTTCTGCCCAGCATCGCTTTCACCGGAATTTTCGCATAGTCAATCACATCCTGAATATCAGCGCGATATTCCCCGGAAGAATCTTTCTCCATGGCTGAATACCAGTATTTGGTGTTCAACTTGTCAATCACAGATTCCACGCAAGTGTACGGAATACAGATATTCATCAGACCTTCTATCTCGCCAATCTTGATATTCATCGTCACGATAGCCGTCATCTCTCCCGGAGAAATAAACTGGGCAAATTGAGAATTGGTCTCAATTCTTTCCAGCCGAGGTTCAATCTCAACCACACTCTCCCAGGGTTCTACCAGCAAATTAGTACAAACCTCTAATATACGCTCTAATATCACCAATTCAATCTCGGTAAACTCACGATTTTTTTCCAACGGATTGCCGAAACCTCCCAGCATACGATCCACAATGGCAAATCCCAGATTGGCAGCCAATTCAATAATCACATTGCTCTCCAGAGGTGCAAAATCAATCACCCCCAAAAGAACCGGGTTAGACAATGCATTGGAAAACTCTGAATAGGTATTCGCCTCCGCATTCATCACCTCCACCTGCACATTTTTCCGCAGATAAGCAGGCATGTTCGTGGAGAGCAATCGCCCATAATTCTCAAAAATAATCTCCAGCGTACGCAAATGATCCTTGGAAAACTTAGACGGTCTGGCAAAATCGTAATTCTTGACTGATTTCTTCGGAGTTTTATCCACCTCATCAGGATTTATTTCTCCCGAACTCAATGCACTGAGCAGACTATCTATCTCAGCTTGAGATAAGGTATCTCCCATAACTTTCACCTCTCACCTGAATGATACGCTTTCCCATGAAAACCATTCAGTTTCTATGTCACTAAACCATTATAGCATATTTTCTTCATAACTCAAAGCATTTTTTGGTTATTTTTATATAATAGGAAAATAATACCTAAATATGCCGTCCCTTACTGCTTTACGAAACCATCCAAGGCAATGCGTACCACCACCTTGGAATCCAGCAGTTTCTCAATTTCTTCCAGAATCTCCTTCTGCACCAAATCCTGAGATGCCTCCTCAACGGTATGCTTCTCCATCACCGTGGGAATAATGCTGGTTATCTGAGCGGTATCCGCCGTGAGAGCCTCGTTCACATCATCAAAGTCATCTGCCTCTTTATTCAGGTACAAGGTATAGCCCTTCAGCTGAGCGAAATGTGCCTTCCCGTCTTTACCCGTCTTCATATTATAGGTAGATTCAGTTTCCCATGCCACCGGGATAGACTGCAGATCAAGAAGTTTGAAATTAGAATCCCCCTTTGCCGGATCATCTGCATCCAACTCAATATTCAGCACGGATGCCACGTTTGTCAGAAGATTATTGGTCTTATTGAACGTAGGCAGCATCACAAAGAATAAAATAGCAGTCAACACTACATTTATTACCGTCAATGCAGTAATAATCACACTAAAGATATTTTTTTTCATCGTCTTCACCTTTCTGCAATCATACTATGGATCAAGGCCGATTCCCCTAATCCGTATCGCTATATATTTTTATTTCCACTCGGCGGTTCTTGGATCTGCCTGCCGCCGTATTATTGCTGGCAATAGGCTCTTCCTCTCCCCTGCCGGAAGCCTCCATATGCTCCGACTTTACATGACACTTCGTTGTCAGGTATTCATACACCTTGGCAGCCCGGGCCGTGGATAGCCAGAGGTTGCTGTCATACTTTGAATTCTTAATCGGAACGTTATCGGTATGGCCTTCAATCTTAATTCGCTTGTTCTCATATCTTTTCAGAAGGCTTCCCACGCCAGACATAATTTGCTTGGCTCCAGACTGAATGTCCGCACTTCCCGACTTGAAAAGCACGCCGCCGCTCAGGGATATCATCACATAATTATATCCATTGTCCATGGTCACATCCAGAGAATCCTGCAGACGGCTGCTCTCCGATGCCTCCACCACTTGGGAATAGATTTCTTCTGTTTCCTCTCTCTTCTTCTGCATCTGCTGATCTTGATACTGTTTCAGCGGATCTTCCTCCACGTCGGATTCCGCCTTCTTACCCATGTCCGTATAAAATTCGTCCAGATTGCTCAGCTGGGTAGCCCCGCTGGATACCAAGGTACCCTCGCCCACCGCCTGGGCGCCTCCGCTGAAAATGCTGAAACTGTTGGACAAAGATGCCACCAATTCGGCATACTTGACCTCGTCCACATTGGACATGGAATACAGCAACACGAAAAAGCAAAGCAGAAGGTTCATCAGGTCAGAAAAGGTATCTTTCCAACCATCGGTCTTGATTTCTTCTTCCTGCTTATCTTTTGCCATTAAGCCTCACCACCTTCAGCCGCTGCAGCTCCAGCACCGCCGCCTTCTTCCTGTCCTATGGACTCTCTCGCATTCGGCGCAAGGAATGACTTCAGTTTCTCTTCGATAACACGGGGATTCTCGCCTGCCTGGATGGACAGCAATCCCTCTACCATAATTTCCTTGATGGTAATCTCCATGTCATTGAACATTTTTAACTTAAAAGAAATGGGAAGACAAATCCAGTTCGCCAGAAGAGAGCCGTACAGCGTGGTCAAAAGCGCCACGGCCATGTTCGGACCAATCTTGGACATATCCTCCATGTTATAGAGCATGTTTACCAAACCAATCAGCGTACCAATCATACCCCATGCAGGACCCATGCCGCCCCAGTTTGCCCAGAAACCGACTTTCTCTGCATGTCGCTTGTCTACAGAGTTCAATTCCGTCTCCATGATGTTTCTCACAAGCTCCGGATCTGTACCATCCACAATCAGCATGATTCCCTTTTTCAGAAATTCATCCTCAATGTTGTTGGCCGTTTCCTCCAAGGCTAGGAGACCTTCCTTACGAGCCACATTGGAGAGATTGACAATATCCCCAATGACCTCCGCCTCATTGAAACTAGGCTTTTTGAGTGCCAGCGTAAATGACTTGATGCAGCCGATAAACTCTGGAATCCCTTTTGCCTGCATCAGCATACAGCAAGTGGACCCACCCAGCGTAATGAATATCGACACAAGGTCATAGAAATGCCCCATAGCGGCGGGACCTTCCTCACCTGTGATGATGCCCAGCACGACGAATACAGCACATGCCAGCAAGCCAATTAATGTTGTAATATCCAAAACCTACACCACCTTATGTATTTATTTTTATGCAATGCTACATTTTTATAGCACTGCATTCTCTCCTATATAATATTACTAGATTTTTTACGTTCTGTCTACTTTCTTTTACAATTATTTTTTTTCCAGTGGTCAAAGTGATGACAGTGTCCGGTGTCTCCTCCACTGTCTCAATCAATTCCGCATTAATCGTCAGTGCTTTTCCATTCAATCTCGTTACATCAATCATAATTATTCCCCCATTCTTTCCCAGAACAAAGGGGAATGCCAGCGCATTCCCCTGCAAGAATTACTTCGTAATTCTTGTTGGCATAGCACCACATTGTGAGCAGTTTCCTATATAGGAACAAAGAATCTCTCTCTGCGAGATTCTCCGCACTCTCCTATACGGCGGCGTAAAAAGAGCCAAGCGGTTTTGCCCGCCTGGCTCTATCAAGAATCAGTTATTGCTACCAGCGAACTCCCATTACCTCTTCAGATTAACCAGTTCCTCTAACATCGTATCGGAAGTAGTAATAATTCTGGAATTTGCCTGGAATCCACGCTGGGTGGTAATCATATTCGTAAACTCCGTGGACAGATCCACGTTGGACATCTCCAAAGCACCCACCGTGAAGGAACCCGAGAGGGTCACTTCCTCGCCGATTCCATCAAAAGGACCAGAGTTCAGGGATGCAGCAAAGAGACTGTCTCCCATGGCCTCTAGGCCGGATGGATTGGAGAATGTGGCTACCGCAATCTGAGCCAGGCATTTCTTCATGCCATTGTCATAATTTCCATAAATCTTTCCATCTGCGGAGATGGACACGCCTTTCATGTTGCCGGCCTTATTGCCTGCATAGTATCCATCCGGGTCTCCCTTGTTGCTTGACAGCTTGGAAGTGCCTCCCTGAGAATACTGGGTCAGGTCATCAAAGTAAATATTCACGCCACCGGTATCATTGGTATCGTCATGCTGCAGGAAAGTGGAATCAGCACCTGCATTGGTACCATTTACAATATTTGTTCCCTGATGTACCGGCACCGGACCAATCACGGAGAAGTTCAGCGCCTTTCCCTGATATACCGCATTGGGACGATCCGTCGTTCCGTTCTGGGTGTTGACATAATCACCGGTGGAACTGCTGAAAATTAACGAACCAAGCTGGGTAGCCTCCAGTGTCAATTCCCCTGTCTGGGCATCCACGTTAGCCGCTGAAACCTCTCCCCCTGCAAACTGTACCTTAGCATCAGAAGCTGAATAGGTGATGGCACCTGTGGCAGCATCCACCGTCTTCAGCACAAAGATGGACTCTCCGCTGGCATTGTATACATCCCCCACCCGCACATCATACTTCACCGTGCCGGCTGTCTGGGTCTGCGCTTTGGAAACATAAAGTTTCACTGAGTACTGCTCGCCAACATTGTCAAAGAAACTGAAGGTCATAACCTGACCGCCGGAAATCGGTGCTCCGCCAGCACCGAATGTGGGGTTTAACTTGGTGTCGTTGGGGTCAATATTCCCGCCTAAGGTAATTGCCTGGGTAGCCTCCGGCTCATAGTACAAATTGCTTCCTGACATAATGGACAAATCCTTCACCGTGTCCTTGATAATCTCGCCCTTGTCATCTGCCAGCCACCCCTGTACCGTCGCTCCGTTGGTGGTGCAGTACAGATTGCCCACCTCGTCAATATTCAGTGCGCCGGACTTGGTAAACAAAGTGTCCGTGCCAGAGCGCACAATCAAGAAGGACTCTCCGTTGATTGCAATATCCAAGGAACGATTCGTGCTCTGGGTACCGCCCTGCTCCGTAATATTCGTGGTGATAGATGCCACGGTAGATCCAAGACCAATCTGCTTAGCGTTGGTACCAGCCGTACCCAGTTCTGCATTGGAGCCGGTAGCCGAAGACACCGTCTGATAAAAGGTATCTGCGAAGTTCACGCTGCTTCCCTTAAATCCCACCGTGTTCACGTTTGCGATATTATTTCCAATTACATCCATTCTCGTCTGGTGAGCCTTCAATCCAGCCACACCAGAGTACATTGATCTCATCATAATAGGCCTCATTTCTGCGCTGCTATCTTCATCATTAACTCCTTTGTGTCAAGCAACGCCCAGACACAAAGAATCGTTCAACAAACCATTGTTGGAAATGTATGGGATTTCTCTGTCATTCAAAATCCCCCTGCTTCCTTATGAGGTCCAGCATATCATACATCTCCTAATTGATGACCGCTCCATCAATGTTGGTAAAGATGGAATCCGTCATATCATTCACTGCTGTTATTACGGTATTATTCTTAACATTTACAATAAATGCCAGATTATCTACCATGACCAAAGACTCTTGAATTCCTTTTTCCCTCGCCTTGGTTGTTCCCCGTTCCAAACGCGCTATCTGCTCCGCAGACAAATTGATATTGCGGGACGAAAGCCTCGCATTGGCATGTTTGGAAAACTTGAGATTTTCCACTGCCTGTTCCTGTTTCTTCTGAAAAATATCCTGAAATGAAACGTCACCGGCTGACTGGGAATTTTCTGTCTTGGAAGAATTCTGCAGCAACTTTCCCCTCATCTGCTCGATGGAGGTATAATTTTCCTGTATTCGCCGCATCACTTCACCTTCCTCTCCCTGCGAAAATCATCTCATATTCATGACTGTCCAAGCATCAAGAACCTGTACTGCCACTGCTTCCCGTACCTGTGGTACCAGAACCAGTGCTTCCTTCTGTTCCTGAACCTGTACCGCCAGTGCTTCCTTCTGTTCCTGAACCTGTACCGCCAGTGCTTCCTTCTGTTCCTGAACCAGAGCCACTGCCAGAACCATTGCCCGGATCTGCTGGCTTTTGAACAATTCCCTTGATCTCCAGCGTCACATCTTCATAGACAACGGTCTTATCCGCATTGTCAAAGACAAATCCCACATAATACGTTCCAGCATCGACACTCTCCAGCGCCTCCTTGTCAATGGTCAGCTTGCCTTTCTCATAGGAAAGATACTTGGGGTCGATCGACACTGTCTTGCTGCTGTCATCCACACGCATCAATGCCACTGCAAAACTCTTTGCCTCGTATCCATGAGATCCCAAACTGAGTCCTTCCACAACCAGATCCTGCGGATCCTGATGGTTATATTCCAGATGTTGCTTTGAAACACTTGGCAGATAACTAGCGATAAGATAATATGGATCAATTACCTGTACCACTTCTGAATATGGATATCTCTCCCCATCCACTGTGACATAGGCATCTCCATTTTGGATAGTTACATACTGTACCGTGCCCTGAAATTCCACCACATCTCCCGTGGAAGTCTCATGCTGTATCAATACTTCCTTTCCTACCAGGCTATAAGCCGTGCTATTGTTGGCAGTCTCATTCAGATTCTGCATCGCCTCCAACTCGCTAAACTGAGCCAATTGGGTCACATACTCCGTATTGTTCGTGGGCTCCAGCGGATCTTGGTACTGCATCTGTGTCACCAAAAGCATCAGAAAGTCTTCTTTTCCCAGTTCGGATCCTAGTTTTCTCTCATTGTCCTTCTTCTGGGACGACTCCGCGACATCCACCTTCGGCTTTCCATTTTCGTCATATGTTACCGGGGCCATTAAATTAGCCATTTGGCATCCTCCTTTCCTATGCCGTGTAATCAACGCTTCCGCCAGACTCCAGCATCACTCTCCTGCGCATCTGTTCCGGCGTCTCCTGAGAAACTTCCATGTCTTCCTCATCCTCTGCCACATCGAAATTGAACTTCCTCTTGCCTTGCTTCTGGGCATCTTTCTGCATCTGCCCCTCGGCCTCATTGCTCTGGCCAAAACTGAAATTAGAAATCTGCACGTCCACAGACTCTACCTTCAGGTTCTTTGCCTCCAAGGCTTCCCGAAGCTGGAACATCTGGCTTTCCAATGCCTGTCTTGCATCCTCAGACTGCACTTTGAAGTTTGCCGTCATCACGCCGTCCTTCGCAGAGACTGTTAAGAGAACTTTCCCAAGGCTTTCCGGGTTTAACTGCATCTCCATGGTCGTTGCCGTCTCATCCACAGTACTGCGAATCTGCTCGCTTACCTGCCTGACAATGTCCACCATCTGCTGCATCCTCTGCACGCCATTCATATTCACATCCATAACCTGCTCGATGTTTCCCTGAACCACGTTCAACTGGTCTGCAAAAATAGGATTGCTGATTTCTGATGCGGATTTCACATCGCTTCTGTCTGCATGGAGTAACGTCCCTGCATCCTGAGCCAAAGTCTCCTCGCCAAAGCCACCATTTCCTGCATCGCCGGAAAAATCCTGCTCCTCAGAACTCTCTGCCTTTTGCACTGTCACGCGTTCCACCATATTTGCGGCAGAACCTTCCTGCTCTTTCACGACAGGCTGG
>CASGVX010000023.1 GCA_949346185.1 uncultured Lachnospiraceae bacterium | reverse complement strand
GTCACGAGTAAGATGATTCGGGGAATAGGATATGAGTGCCAGAGTTATAAAAATCATTTTATCTTGCAGGTTAGAAAGAAAGGAAATATGGGATTTTATCCTATCTACTATGTATTTGACCATAGGTGTCAAATGACGGATACGATAGATATTAAAAAAAGGAGAGGGGATGATGCGGACAGATACGATGCAGAGTGCATACTTCCTAGTAAGAAAAAAATTGTATATGAACAAGAGATATTAGGAAATGAAAAATATTATCAGTTAAGATTAGGTGGCTATTCGCTGAAAAAGGGGGAAAAAATATATCAGGTGAATGGAAACAAGACTAACTGTACCCAAGGAATGGAGGAAATGGTTGCAGGAGTTGGTGAAGAGGTCATATTTTATCGGGGGAATTTTTATAAGGATATAAACGAGCAGGCAAGAAATTGTTATGGGTGCTTTGACCTAAAAAGTGGAAAAATGACGATGCGGCACGAGGCGAAGACAGAGCGGGAGTACTCAAAGGGAATGCTTGTGGCAGGAGATGAAGCTTATTTTTATGACGGCGGGATAGTGGAGGAGGAGAACTATACAGGTAAGGTGTACTGCATGGATTCCTCTGGGAAAACAAATGTATGGAAGTTGAAGAATAAGAGGGAGGGAGAGTGCGTCATTGTATCAGATGGCGGGAAGTATCTTGCCACATATTATCTGGATAATGAAAATGAAAAAGAAGATTCCTATAAGACGGTGGTTCATATCTATGATAGGAAGACAAAGAAAGAGATGGCAGAGAAGGTGCTGAAGGTATATGCGGAAAATCTAAATATTTTTGATAATGGAATGATACTTGCCAGATATTCTGAGGATATGAAGACGCTTTTGATGGAAGCAAGTTGGAAAGCAGATTAATAGAACGCTACCTTTAACAGCATTACCATATTTAATTCACACAGGGGAAAGTGACTATTTACAGTTTATGGAGGAGGGAAAGTGAATATGAAAAAAAGAGGCATCTTATTTGGAATGATTCTATCATGTGCGGTGATGACAGCATGGGGATGTGGGAATGAGAAAAAACTAAGCAGTATAGAGGGAGATCAGGCGGCATCCTCATCTTCCGAAGATGGTGGGGGGAAAGATTCTGAAGATAGCAAATTCAAGGATGACAAATCTGAGGATGACAATCCTTTTGATACAGAAGAGATAGAAGAATCCGGCCAGGAGGTATTGGCAAATTATGGCTGGGGGATTGAGAATTTTGATGCAAAGAAAAGGGAACTGTCCTATGATGGGAAAACCATGGAAATTGATTTCTCTTTTGATAATAGTTCTAAAAAGTTTCAGGCGGGAATTTTAATTTTTATTGATGGGATAGCGCAGAAATACAGTCTGGAGCCGCAGGGGAAGGAGGACTATATCATTCCCGTGGATATTGAAAAGAAAGAAAATCAGATTGTGAAAGTGTATCTTGAACCAAGGTTTGAAAAAGATGGGGAGAGTCATACGGTTCATTTTGCAAGTATGTATGAGCCCTCTTACCGCATCAGTGATGACAAGAAGGGATATGGGGCATATCACAGCATTTCGGTGCAGTCTCCCTGGAGTCTGCGCTGCAAAGGTCGGACAGAAAAAGATTTGGTGGGAAATACGGTGCAGTATAGCAATCTGACGAAGGAGCAGAGGGATTATTATATTTACCGGAACGATGATGGCACCATTAAAAATACATTAGAGGGGATGAAGTTTGAGTTTGCGCAGGATGGAATTGTTTTAGAAGATAATGCAGTGGATAAAAATAAGAAGTTGGAACTAGATGTTCTGGGAGGCGAAGAGACAGCATATCGCATCAGTGCATGGCTGGATGGAAAGCCGGCAAAAGTATTTGGGGGAAAGGAGTATGATGACTTTGTGGCAAAATCAGGAAAAAGGGCAGTGTTTGATCTGGATTTTGCCAGCAGTGATGTAAAGGCAGAAAAGTATAGCAGTTTGGAATTTATCGTCTGCCCTATCGCCCAAGATGCTTTCCAGATGGAATATATGATAGAAAATCCAGAAGCATTATATATAGAATAGGGGGCGGTTGCGTGCTGGAGATTAAGAATATAACAAAACGTTATGGCAGTCATATTGTCCTAGATCATATTAATCTTACATTTGAACATGGAATTTATGGACTTTTGGGAGAGAATGGCGCAGGGAAGACGACTCTTTTGAGCATTGTTATGGGGATTTTGCAGGCAGATGCAGGAAGCATACTGTACGACGGAAGAACTGTTACGGACAAGGATAAGGCTTATTATGGAAATATTGGCTTTATGCCCCAATATGCTACATTTTATCCAGAATTTACAGCGGAGGAGTTCTTGAAATATATGTGTGTCCTAAAGGGCATTCCTAAAAGGCAGCAGAAGGCAAGGATTGGTGAATTATTAACTCAGGTGAATTTGTTATCGGATGCCCGAAAGAAATTGAGAACCTTTTCCGGGGGCATGAGGCAGCGGGTGGGTATCGCCCAAGCATTGCTTAATCGGCCGGAAATACTGATTCTGGATGAACCGACGGCGGGGCTTGACCCCATGGAGCGGATTCGTTTCCGCAATCTGATTTCTGATATCTCGGAAAATAGGATTGTCATATTGGCGACCCATATCGTCCAAGATATCGATTATACGGCAGATCATGTGATTCTGCTGCATGAGGGGAAAGTTTCCGTGCAGGGCTCTCCCGGAGAACTGAAAGAAAAAATCAGGGGGGAACGTACGCATTTGGCAGATGCAGAGAACAGAGAGCCCAATTTAGAGGATGTTTTTTTGTTTTATGCCTTATCTAAGGAGGAGAATTGTGGGGCAGATTGTTAGATTTGAATGGCTGAAAATGAAGAGAAAGAGATACATATGGAATTTATTATGTATTTTAATCGTGATCAATAGCTATCATATATTTCAGATATCCCAGAGCGGCAAGACTATGATGGAAGGACATGAAAAGATTGAGCGTCAAGTGGAGGGGAAGATCACGGATGAAAAAATATCCTTTGTGACAGCCCATTATAAGAAATACTTGAAAATGGTGCAGGAAGGGACTTTTTCCAAAGAGGGAAACCAAAAAGGAACATATACCGGCTACATCATGGGGGATTATAATGAGTTTGAAGTATATTATAATACATTAAAGGATTTGTATGAGTATCAGGAGAGGGCAAGGAAGATATGCGAGCAAGCGAAAGACAATGCGTATTTTTATGCGAAAAGGAACAATACCTATGAAATGGAAAGAAACTTGAAGATATATCATTCGTTTCATGGGAGGAAAATTACGGATTATTATGAGCGAGAGGATACGCAGAATTATCTGGAATACGATTTCTCTACCTTATTGATGGTTATTATGGTTCTAATCAGCATTTCAGGCATTTGGATTTATGAGAAGGAACATGATATGCTTGTGCTGATGAATTGCAGCGAGATGCCTATGACAATAATTATCATAGGAAAATTTCTCTGCATGTTGTTGATGGGACTTCTTTTTACTGTGGTGTTTGCTGTCGATGACTATATATGCCATAGCATTTTCTCTTCTATCAAGGCGTTAAATCAACCCCTGTATAGCATTGAGGACTATTTCTTTACAGGATTTCGGGGGAGCATCTTGCAATATATGCTTTACAGTGTATGGTTAAAATATATTGCAGTGGAATTTATTGCGATGTGTATCTTTGTGCTGTCCTATTTTTTTCGAGATGGGATGAAAGTGGTCTGCATCGGTACGGGATTGTATGGTGGAATGATAGCAATCTGCCTGTATACAAGATGGATTGTAAATCCAGTGGCATTGTTGTCAAATTCCAATTATATGAGGAAATTGGCGACAGTTGCTCTGTCAGGCCATTCGTATGATTATTTGCTGATGGTTGTTTGTGTGTTGTGTTTGCTTGTGCTGGGAGGGTTGATATGGATATTATTATGCAGGAGGCGAAAAAGTGTCTGGTGAAGAGACATATGATCGTTTTATGGATGATTCTTTTGGCAATGAAGTTTTTTTATGGCATGGAATTACAGGGGGAGAGCCGTTTTATTAGCAGTGACTTGGAAGAGTGCAAGGCTTCCTATATGACATATATCAACCGCTGGCAGGGAAAACTCACGGATACAAAAAAAGAAGAAATTGAAAAATATCTGAATACCTATCATGACAGGGCAGATTCTGTTTCCCGTCTGGGAGATGCAGAATACAGGAAAGAAATCTCTCGCAAAAAATATATAGAAGAACTGGTAACTTTTCAGAAATCATATGGCGATGAAAAGGCGGTGTCCATTCTGGAAAATCAGTACAACTATATCATGGAAAACAGAGATTCCAAGTATTTTGTATATTACAATGGATGGGTAAATTTCTTTCGAGGTCTGGGGCAGGATATCTTTCTTCTGGCGCTGGCTGTTCCTGCTTTTGTTTTGCTCTGTTGCAGGGAATATGAGTCTGGAATGAATATATTAAACAGAACTACGAAAAGAGGAAGAAAAATGCTTTACTGGAATAAGGTTTTCGTGGGAGTGATATTTTCTGTTCTGTTTACCTGTTCTTTTTATATTGTGGATCTATGTGCCAGCCAGAGTTTGTATGGCTTGGAGGGCTGGGGTTATCCAATACAGAGCATCCATATTTTTGCGGATTGTCCGTGGAGGATTTCTATTGGCGAGATGGTTATTCTGTCTGTTTTATTATTGATATTGGGCACAATATATTTATCGGCGATTACTTTTGTGTGCGCTGCTATTATGAAGAAAGTGATTCCTGTTGGCGTAGTTGCATTATCCATTCTGCTGCTTCCTATATTTTTATTTGGTGATGGGGTATACCGGATGCCTCTGCCTACAGGCTTCTTTCAGCTGCAGGGGTATATTCTGGGGAATTATAATGTGGAGCGAAGGCAGGTGGAGTATATGGCATGGAAGGAATTGCTTCGCGTCATTGGGCTCTCTGTCGTGGTTATTGCAGTATGTTATGGGTTTTCTTATATCCTTTATCAGGAAAAGAAGTTCTTGATTAGAAAGGGAAAGATATTCGCTTTGGGAATAATGCTGGCTGCCTTCGCCATATCTGGCTGCGACAAAGGAAATTCCGTGTTCGGGGGAGATAAAGCGATATATAATAATATAGGGTTTGGCTATCTTGCTGTCTCGGATGATTATGCTGTTGATATCTGCGACCAGGCCATGCTGCATGCGGAGGGAGGCGATCAGGCTCTTTTCATGGATCCCTTTCATAAGTATAATAGAGAAAGAATTTCTATCGGGAATATAGTGGGGGATGTTTTTTACTATATTTATATGAGCAGTGACGATAGTCTGAGTGAATTTGAAATTCACGCCCTGAATCTAAAAACCTTAGACGACCGTATTGTCTACGAGGATAAAAAGTATGAAATAAAGGGAGTTCCCTATCTGGGCATCGGTGATAATGAAGAGAAGATAGTTATGGAGGCGTATTCAGAAAATCATGCTTTGTCGAATTGGTGGGTGGCGGAGAAGGAAATTATATTAGTGCGGAATCATTCCGTTTATTCTGTTGATTTGAAGAGCGGGAAGAAGAAGCTTATCATTAAGGAGGCTGAAGGAGACATATTTTCTTATGCAGGGAGGACGATTTATTATGTAGATACTGCCTATGCATTAAAGAGTTATTTTCTGGATGCAGGAAAAGAGAAGACGATTTGCAGCAGCTTGGTTTCTCAAATATGTGCATCAGACCAGTCTCTGACATATCAGACAATGGATGGGAAAATTTGCGAATATTGTTATGCAGATGGCATTACGGAAGAATTGGGCGCAAATCAGGATGGAATGATCTATGCAGATGCTAGTTATACATATTTTAAGGGGGAACAGTCCTGTTATCGGGTGGAGAAACGTATGGGAAAAAGAGAGGTTGTCTGTTCGGGCAGGGATGTTACGGAGGTAATGTCATCAGGAGATGGGAAAGTGGTATATGTGGTAGAGTTGGATGGGGAGGAAGAATCTCTGCGTATTGTGAAATAATGTCAGCCAATATGCTGTCTGCATCTGCGTGAATCACGCAAAGGCATACGCAGCGTATCTTGGCAGCGTATGCGAAAAAGAATTGCTCTTTTCTGCTCAAAAAATCCGTTTATTGCAATAGGTATAAGTTAATGATGATATATATACGATATAAAAAAAGAAGTCTTTGAACTAAGATACTGTTAATAATATATCTTCATGTAAACGTAATAGCATATTGCATATTTTATGAAAGGATTGGGAGGGAAAATGATAAATACAAATCAGTGGAATCGTGTTGTGCCGCGCATTATGCATCAGGAAGTCAAGTGTTATGAGATAAATAGCGAAAGGATTTCGGAAAGGTTTGGCAACTCTGCCGACTGTCTGGAAGTCAGCGCAGAAGGGACCAGGCAGTGCATGAGTACCAGAAAAAGGGGCAATACAGAAGAGGTACCGGTCTATAGTCTCGAAGAAATGGGAAAAGAGGCATGGGAAGAGGCCACGGGGATCAAGGTTCTGTATTATCTGGAAAGCAGTAATATAGCAGGGACGGGTGCCAGCGTTTTTCAGAGATATCAGAACAGGCAGTATAAAGTTTTTCAGCAATTTCTGGAGGATCAGGATGTCTATGAGAATATGCGCCCTGAGACGAGGGAAAAGATGGATGCATTGCTTGAAAATATCACCAAGGCAATGGATGAATTTGGCGCCGGGGGATATAATGGGATATCCAGAAAGTCGATGCTGCTGTCCCAGAATATGATTGCACAGTTAGAGTTTTTTAATGGAAATTATGTGCCGGAGCGTTTGCAAGGTGATTTTCAGAAGTTGATTGAAGAATGTGATTATTTTAACCAAAGTAGCAGAGAGAAGATGTTTGCTGACAGGATGCCTTGTGACATCGTGCTAAAGGGTTTAGGCGACGATCTGGAGAATAAGGAAAAAAGTGCGGTGGTTAGCAACTATTTGGAACACAGCAGACGGGAAAAGAATGAAGTTAGTGAGAAATTTTCAGCACTAAGGGGAAAGAAAGATATTTCAGATATTTGTGCCGCTCTGCAAAACATAGAAAAGCAATATAGCAGATATGATATGAATATGGATATTAGAAATATTTTTTATGATATGAAGGCATCGTGGAAGAAACTAATTTGATCAATGCATGAAGCAGGTGAAAGAAACCGTAAAAGTGGGAATCCAGTTTTCGTCAACAGGGCAGCAGATTTCCGAGATGCTTATGTTCAATCTGAGGAAGAATCGTATATTACATATATATCAAAGGGCGTTCTATCAGAAGATAAATCATCTCCCCATGAGAAGGAGGTATCCGTTGTGCTTCCTAAACGGTACGATGGCTTGAAATCTTGCTATACATATGATCGAGACAGGGAGGATTTCTTGCAAAATGCTTTTGCAAGCTATGATCCTTCCACCCAGTCTTGGGTGGACAAACTGCTTATAGAGAAAGGATATCACCCATATTCGGGGGGTTACTGACGAATTGTGCAAAATCAATATCTGTGACATTCGTTTGTCAAGGCCATACATATCTGCCGCCCATATTGAAATAATTTTATCTTCGCTATACAAAGCTTGCCTCCGTTATTTTATGGGAATTGGGAGCGAATAGTAATAATCCTTGGAAAAAACCCTTAGTAATGCTATAATTGTGGATAATAACAGCAGAATGACGGAGGAGCTGAAATGCCAGCTCCATCCCATGATTTCTGTGGACTATTATTTGGCACAATTGGAGGATTATGAGCGGGACAGGGAATATGTCCTGCTTCTGGACAAGCATCTGCGGGACAGCAAGGAGCAGCGATATGAAAATTGTGATATGCGATGACAGCATTGGCGATTTGATGAAGATAGAAGAATTGGTGCGGGCCTATGGTTCAGTCAATCCTGATGACTGCTTTGAGGTGGAGAAGTATTCGGACGCCTCCGCCTTGCAGGATAAAATACAGAAAGAAGAATTGGCAGATATCTATATTCTGGATATTGTCATGTCTAGAATTACAGGGATTGATTTGGGGAGCCAGATTAGGAAGGTCAGCAATCAAAGCGTGATTATTTATGTCACGGCATCGGATGACTTCGCTCTGGATGCTTACGGCGTACATGCTATTAGGTATTTGCTGAAGCCCGTGGACGAGGAGAAGTTTTTTGAGGCAATGAATTACGCCTTGGCTCGAATAGATGTGGAGGAGAGCCCGTTATTTCTCGTGAAGACAAAGGCGGGAATAATATCGGTGCCCTATTATAAGATAGAATACGTAGAAAACTCCTCTAGGAGGCTGGAAATCCATTTGACGAATGGGGAAATTATTACGAGTATCTTTATTCGGAAATCTTTTGATGAGGAAATCAAGGATTTTGAGCAGAACAGGGAATTTATGCGGGTTCACAAGTCCTATTTGGTGAATATGAAGCATGTAAAGGGCATGAACAAGGCAGATTTTGTCATGGATAGCGGGGCGTGCATTCCCATTAGCAGAAAAAGTATCATGGAGGCGAGGAAGGGATTTTGCTCTTTTGTAGCAGTTCATTACAAATAAGGAGTACAAATATGAGTTGTTTTACCAATGTGTCTTATGGAATAAGCCATATATTTTTAATGCTTTTCATGTATTTGTTTGTTGCGCATCGCTATTCTAATGTTGTGACGGCATTGCTCTGTGGTATTTCATTCGTGCTTCTATGCGTTATGGATTGCTTCAAGTTAATTTTATATTCGGAAATTGGCATCTGCTATGTTATCGTGACAATTATGCAAATTATCGTAACCCAGTCCACTGCTATTCTGATATCTAGGAAACGGAATGTGCAGGTGCTTTTCGTGGGGCTCAGTGCTTCCAGCTATGTCATAGCGGGAAGCATTTCTTCTGTGATTTTGAAGATATGGACTCACAGTGATATATGGGCGCTGGCTGGCGGCGTTTCGATACATCTTGCCATTCTATTGCTCCTGTCGTTGAAAATACGGGGAATCTGCCTGAAATTTCAAGAAAAGAAATATATGCAGGCATGCTGGGGGCTATGTCTCATTCCTGTGTTCTTTTATTGCAGTTTTTCTTTTATTGCTTTTTTTCCTCACACATTGCATGAAAATACCGACAATATTCCGGGCGTCATTTTTTTTCTGATTACCATGTTCGTATCCTATATCGTCGTACTCCGCTATTTGGAAAGCGAGTCTAAAAAGTCTGCCATGCACTGGAAAAACATGATATTGGAATCTTATGTCAAGGGGTTGGAGAATCAGTTCTGCCTAGTGGAGCGGGCAGAAAAAAATCTGAAAATCCTGCACCATGATGTAAAGCATTATTCAAGAATAATGGATTCATTGTTGGAGCAAAAGAAATACGATGAGATGAAAAAAGTTATTGATCATATTAATGACGTGGCCATGGAGAATAAGGTTAAAAAATATTGCGATAATTTAGTTGTGAATACCATCTTGGCACATATGATGGAGCAGGCAAGTACCTATGGGGTAAAAGTGCTGCTAGATGTAGCGGTGTCCAAGGACATTCCTGTCAGCGATTACGAAGTTACCATTGTCATTGCCAATCTGCTGGAAAATGCATTGGAGTGCGTGCAGAACCAGGAAGAGGACAAGAGATGGATAGAAGCGAAAATCCATTGCCGCAGCGACTATTTGCTGCTCCAGACCAAAAATGAATATCGAGGGGAGATGCAGCTGGATTCCGGGACTGGACTGCCGGACAGCAAAAAGAAAGGGAATCATGGGCTGGGAATGCAGAGCGCGCTTGCCTTTTCGGAAAAGATAGGGGGGAGCATTGTCTGCTGTACAGACGAGGGCATCTTTGAATTAGTGGTATTTGCGAAATTTTGAATCTCTTTTGCGAAAAATGGGAAGTGCAAAAGTTGTAGGAAGAGTTATAATAGGAAAAATTATCGGTTACCATTTGCAGCAAACAATGCCGGGGCAAGATCTGCCGCATGATGAAATAAAAGACTGTGGATAGTAGCCGACGCTGAGATAAGGAGAAAGATTTCATGCAGAAGACCTTTATCAAGTATACATTTCTTATTGTGACAACGGCTATATTTCTCATACTATTTATTAATTTTGGATTCACATTGCATGCATTGGAATCCCAGCAGTATGATAGCTTTCAGACAAAGATTGAGCAGGTAATCCGCACGATGGAAAATAATCAGCAGGAAATATCGGTTCTGAATGAGAATTTAGACGAAGACTATCTTACTAGGGCGAGGGCGGCCGCCTATGTGCTAGACCGACAGAAGGAGGTTGGCATGGATGTGAAGGAGATGCAGTATTTGGCAAAGCTGCTCAATGTGGACGAGGTTCATGTGATTGATGAAAATGGGATCATTGCATTGGCCTCTGTATCGAAATATATTGGCATCAATATGGGTGATCATGCGCAGACCAGGCCATTTCTGGATTTGATGGACAGCGAAAAAGAAGATCCCTATCTTATTCAGGAAGCCCAGCCGAATGCGGCAGAAAATAAGATGATGAAATATGTGGGCGTTGCCAGAAAAGGAAAGAAGGGCGTTGTTCAAGTTGGATTTGAGCCTATTAGGCAGCTGGAGGCAGAGGCCAGAAATACATATGAATATATTTTTTCAAAGTTTCCCACTGACACGGGGGAGGAATTATTCGCCGTGGGACGTTATTCCGGACATGTCTTGGGGCATTCTGCCGGTATGGACAGTGAGTTCACAGCCGGCCATTACCAGCTGGAGAAGGTAAAGGACTGTGAGAAGGGCGGATATAAGCGGGACAAAAATGGGAAATGGGTATATGTGGTAAGCAAGCAATATGAGGATGTGCTGATTTGTGCCGCCCTGCCCGGGGAGGCAATATTTAAAAATCTTTTGAAAAATCTTTTTCACACGTCTTTGTATTTGCTGATTGTGGAGGCTGCCGTCATCCTTTTTCTGAATTATCTGGTAAAGGGGAAGGTTGTGAATGGGATACATCATATTATCGCAGACCTTTCTTCGATTACCGAAGGGAATCTTGACACGGAAGTATCTGTGGGAGGCAATCCTGAATTTGAGCAGCTGGGCCATGGAATCAATGTGATGGTAAAAAAGCTGCAATATGAAAATACTCATGACCATCTCACGGGGCTGCATAAATTTCCGCGCTTTAAAGAGCTGGCAGCGGAAATATTGAAAAATATGCAGTCAGAAAAGATTTGCGCAGTGGTAATGATTGATTTGGACGCATTCAAGGAAATCAATGACAATTATGGGCATGACGTGGGAGATTTATATCTAAAAAGATTTGCTGACGTGATGAAGTCCATGCCTGCGGAACACTTTCTTACGGCAAGGAGATCAGGGGATGAGTTTTGCATGATGATTTATGGCTGTAGTCACAAATCAGATTTTCCAAGATATTTGGATGCCTTTTATGATGCGATTGAGAGGCATCCCGTGACATTATCTGACGAGGAGTCCAGAGTGATTAGCGCGTCCAGTGGATTCGCTTGGACAAGGGATGCCGGGGCAGATATATCGGATTTGCTCAGTTGTGCTGATCAGGCATTATATGATATGAAAAGGGAGAGAAAGGGAGGGTATGCTGAATTTTCAAAGCGGAAACGGTTGTCATAATACATTGTATTATGTGTTATGATTTGATATCCTAAATATGGCATTATGATTGATGTAGGATACAGAGAAACTGTTGGTAAATGACAATATACTATGAAGAAAGATGGTGCTTTCATGAATCGAAAAAATGTTGGACAAAATCTTCGCATGCTGCGGCGGCAGTGCGGCATGACCCAGGCGCAGCTGGCTCAAGAAATCGGTGTCTCCACTGATCATATTTCCCATGCGGAAATCGGCTTCGGGAGCATATCCCTCCCACTATTGCTGGATATATGCAAGTTGCTGGGGGTGACGCCGAATGATCTTTTGGCAGGGGAGTATGTGCCTGATTCTGCAGATGATGATATTCTGATGGAGGAAGAAGGGCTGGATAGAAAAACCTTGTCCTTTCAAAATATTAATCCCGATGACAGAATGGTACTGAACCATATGTACCAGTTTATGGCTAGGAGGAAAAAGAGACCTCAGTCAGACCAAGACTGACCCATGTACCGTATCAGGTGTTTTGGGGAATAGATTAACAGAGATGGACAAAGTTATGTGCAAAGTTCGCTTTGCGGAAATGGAGGAAAGTATGAATCGAAAAAACATTGGACAGAATCTTCGCACGCTTCGCCGCCAGTGCGGAATGACGCAGGCGCAGCTGGCCGAAAAGATTGGCGTTTCCACCGATCACGTTTCCCATGCGGAAATCGGTTTTGGCAGCATCTCTCTCCCTCTCCTGCTAGAGATTTGCAAGTTGCTGGATGTGACGCCTAATGATATCCTTGCCGGAGAGTATACGCCGGATTACGTTGACGAGAAAGTTATGGAAGAACGGGCATTGTATGGAAAGGATATTGTCTTTGAAGATGTCAATCCTGATGATAGAATGTTACTGAGCTATCTGCATCAATTTATGCTTAGGAGAAAGAGAACTCCCCAGTCTGAAAGCGGAGTTGATGAAATAGACGAGATCAATGAGGATGGCGAGGAATGATTGCGTGCAAGCAATGGCAGGGCGGGATGATAGCTCTGCCATTGTGATATCTAGATATGCTGTGAATAGTAACTATATTTAAATTTAAAATAATATAAAAAAAAGACTTGCCAAGTCCCGGTTTTTTTGCTATGATATCACTGTTGCTGATTGACAGCGACATAAATATGTAAAATGCGCGATTAGCTCAGCTGGCAGAGCACCTGACTCTTAATCAGGGTGTCCAGGG
>CASGVX010000022.1 GCA_949346185.1 uncultured Lachnospiraceae bacterium | reverse complement strand
TGGGAAGGGGATGGATGGCTCCTGTAATATAAGAGACTTTCCGAAATCCGTTTCCAGTGGCCGCGCAGTCCAGAGGAAGTGCGTCAGTTGACGCAGCAGCAGTTCCGCTGGCTGATGGAAGGGCTGACGATTGCCCCGAAAAAATCTGTCAGACCGGTGGAGCCTCCGGAATATACGGGATGATTTTGTGCAAAACGGAGAACTTTTCAGGCAGTTTTGACACCTTCCGGACTTGCGTATTCCGAAAGTATACTGCCGTGCCTGTACGCCTGAGAGCTGGTTTGGACGTATGGCGCACAAATCGACTCCTTAAAAAACACTATGAAAAAGCCGCCCTATAAAAGCCCCCTCCGGGCTCTGAAGCATGGGCATTATGACGGATGCCGGAAGCAGTCTGGTTCGCAAATCCTGCGGGATTCTGGTATAATGGAATCCATCAGTCAGATACCGGGGAGGCAGTGGAGTGGCTTTAAAGTATACAGAAGAAAAACTGAACAGTCTTGACAAGGGAACCATTATACAACTGTTCCTGTCACAGTTGGAGCAATTAGAAAATATCGACCATAACCTCCAGCTGGTATTGGAGCAGCTGGCAGACTTAAAAAGGCACCGTTTCGGCAGGTCATCGGAAAGACATGAGCCGGAGGGACAGATGTCCTTTATGGAAGCGGACGGGAAGATCGTATTCTTTAACGAATCAGAAGCCGTTGCCGCAGAAGAATCCGGTGAAGACCCGGAGGCCGTTCCCAGCCGGAAACCGAAAAAGAAACAGGGAAAGCAGGAAGAAGACCTGGAAGGCCTGCCTGTAGTTGTGGTTGAACATTCCATGACAGAAGAGGAACTGTCTTCGTTCCCGGTTTATAATCACTCATAACTGCCCCTGTCTTTTGACCGAGGTCAATCAGCTCTGCAACCAGCGGTGATTCAGTAATAGCAAGCCTTACACTCCCTATTTGTTGACCAGAATACACCATGCTATCATCACGCAAGAATAATATCTGCCTCTCCCATTATCGTGAGGTGCAATATCTATCAGTTCCCCTTCCGAGCTCTGCCACACAGAATGAGCCTCAACCTCTACGAGGATATTCGCCCATTGACCTGCTGCCCCCATTCTCCTGAACCATACGCTCCACATTGGGAAAGCATTCACTTGACAAACTCCATTCCTGCGCTGCGACAGGAACATATTCCAGTACCGCATCCAGCACTATCTCGCTGCACAATTCCATAATCTTATCCGTCACTCTGATCGGAGTTGTTTCTCTCTTCATGGCACATCCCTCATTTTGTTTCATTGTAAGCGATATAGATATACTACATCGCCTGATCTACTTGCCTGTTCAATGTCTCCAGTTTTTCATCACTAAACTCATGCACAATTTCCACTATTTTATCTATTACTGTACGGCAGCATCAAAAGCCTCCCAATAGTTAATAACACATCTATGAATTACTCCAAATCTCATGTATCTTTTCATCTAACCATTGTAAATAATTACCATTTGGATTACATTTTATAAAGGAATCATGCATAAATTGAGCAATTATTTGGCCTTCTGGAGTTGGAATATCAGATTCAGATTTTGTAAATGATATTCTAAACGCCTTTAAAAAGTACATCAATGCATCTTCATATTTTTTCTGTTCCCATAGTCCAAGTGCAGCCATGCAATAAACTAACAAATCATCAAGACAGGGCTCCCGTTGTGTTGTTTCACATATTCTTATGCCTTTTATAAATGCATGTTCTGCTTTCTTATGCTCTCCTAGTTTTCGATATGCAGATGCCAAACTAATATAACTATCAGCAATTTCAAGACTGTTTCTTGCATGTGTTCTTTTTCGTATTCGTAAACTTGCTCTATACAATTTCTCTGCTTTCTTATACTCCCCTCGTTTCATAAACCCACCTGCCGCTATTATACAAAAGCCTACATCAACTGCATTATTTTTATACGATATACCTTTACTGATTTTTTTATATATTTCCTCTGCACACTCATATTCCTTTATGTCAAATCGCAGAAGACAAATATACAAGCGTATCATATATGTATATTCATTTGACATGCCTAATTTTTCATCGATTTTCTCACCAAACGGAATAAACTTCTGACACCTTAAAGCAGAATCATGTAATCGGATATCCAAACTTTTTTTGCATGCATCTATTAACCCAACATGCTTTCCAATTTTAGGCTTGCATTTCTCATAAATAAACTGCCCAAACACTGGATGCATGACATAACTTTCCTGCTTCATGTCAAACTGCAACCACCCTTTTCTATATAAACCCATCAGAACATCATCATCTTTACTAGCTCCCGCATCTGAAAGTAACCATTGGTTACATATCTCAGTTTCCAGAGGAATATACGGAAACACAGAGAATGCCTCCAAAATGTTCTTTTCCGCCTCCATCAGAACAGACAAATCATACAGTTTTTCGTATTCTTCCTGAATGTTTATCACCTTGTCCTCTTCATCCTTGTATTCCAGCCGAAAACCTTTACTCTCCAATTCATTCCGCAGTTCTTTCACCGTCCAGTGTTTCGTCTCAGCAAGGTGCGCCAAAAATTCAACGGTAATGGTATGCCATGCCGCCATCTCCTCTATAACATATTCTAAATCTGGTATCTCTTCCTCTGATACTTTCTTACCGCTATCCTTATACCGTATCCTCTCATAAATCTCTTTACATTGCTCCGTATCAAGGAAACCAACCTTGAACGGTTCAAACTCTTTGCTAAAGGACGTTCTTCTGGAAGTCAACACTACCGCACCAGGAATCTGTTTCAGCCAATTCAGCCCTGCATCTTCTCCGATCAGCACGTTCACATTGTCAACAAACAGCAATAGTTTCCCATCTGATGCCAGATATTCTAATTCCTTCCATGCTGCTGCCTGATTCTGTTCTGGGTTATCCTGTTCCTTAAATTTTAAACACTTCTGTAAACTGCTGCCCATATCTCCGTTGTACTCAATATATCCAATATGACGAAAAGGTATATTTTCGCCATCAGCATGTTTATTGAGATATTCCTCAAACAGTTTCCTACAAATATGAGTTTTTCCAATCCCGCCCATGCCGCTCACCAGAACAGATTTTCGCCCTTCCTCTATCCTCTGGCGCAATTCTTCCAGTTCCGTTTCTCGTCCAGTAAAATAGGACACTGGCTTGATATCCGCATTATGCGTGACGACAAATTCACGTTCCGAATCCTGATACATTGTTATATACATATCACGGCCAGCATATGGCCCGTTAAATTCACAATCCCTATTTCTGTTGTCCACTTCCCGTCTCATTCGTATAATCCCTCCCTGCATATGGCCCATTATATGTATTGCCCTTGCCTTTATTGACAACCTTTGAATGGTCATCCCTGTTCCCAATATTAAGATTCTGTGTTATTTTAATGACTTTGCTGGCCGTAAAAAGAGATACCAGCAATCCCACTATAGAACATACCCCGCTAATGATATTGAACAATCCCACCATCTCCTTATGTATTCTTGTCTATCATTATACTGTACGATTCCGCAACAGGCAACCCTTTTAAACGCATATTCTGACCTTCCGGGGCAGCAGTACGCCCCGCATCCGACACATGGAAAGAACATCTGACATGCCGCCAGACGCTCCCTAACTCCCCCATCCTGCCGCTTTTGCCCACTCAATGGCAAAATCCACCGCCCAAGTCATTCCAGCCCAAATTTAGGGCAATATGGAAGCCACGGGGCATGGCACGCCTTCCCATCCTCCCGGCAGACTGCAAAGAATCCATCAGAGGCAAAATGGAACGCTCCACCATTTCCCGGTGGAACGCTCCACTTACCCCTCATGCCAGGGCATCCTCTCTCCCCGCTCCTCCACAGCAGGGCATAACGCCGCCAGTCCGTCAACAAGCCCGCTTCCCTCCCGGCACCGCCCAGCCCTCCAAGTTCCCGGCTGCCCAGTCCCGCCGGGAAATGCGGCGCGCCATGCCGTTCCGCTTTGTGTTGTTTCGGAACTAGGCGGGGGCAGCAGCACGCCCCGCCCCAAACTGCCGCCATTCCATCATGCAAATGCCCGGAAGCCTGGCACATGGACAAGGAAGCCGGCCAAAACCAGGCAGCAGCCACCCTCCTGCCCTCCTCCAGCGACTGCCATTCTCCCAGCATCCTCCCCATGCCCCCTAATCGCCCGATGCTGGCCTTTTAAGGCGCAACACAGCATTTCTTTCATCCCCGCTCCTAAACCGGCTGAATGGGGATCCTGCGAAAGCCATATGACGCATTCAGCTTTCTGCAACGTTGCAATCAAAAAAGAGTTCCCAGCGGCTGCCATTGCGCTTCAACCGTGCAGACAGCCCGCTCCACCCTTGGTTCGTTTTGCCTCCGTGGGAAATGCAACGTTGCAATAATCCACCCATTAGCGTTTCGTTTCATGGGAATGCTAACGCTCGCATATCAAGAATGCCCGGCAACTGGCAAGCAGTGCCGGCGAGGCAGATTTCCAAAGGCACTCCGCCCTATTCGTTTTTGCAATCGTGGGAAGCGCAGCGTTGCACCATTGCGAGGATCAGAGGGGCGATAACATATGCCTTAATACGCATTCCCGTTCGGTTGGCAAAGCGTCACATTGTGACCGCATTGTGACAAAAAGTGACGGCAATGTGACGCATTGCGACACCCCCATGGCAATTGCCAGGCCGATGGCAGAGAAATGGCAGGGAAGATGCCATCATCCGCCCTGCCTCAAGAACTTGTTTATGAAATACTGCTGTCCCCTGCCGGTCACGAGCACCGTCTTGGTTATCCGTATGCTGCCTCCCGGATTGGTGAAAGTCCGTTCCCGGATTTCAAAAAGATTCAGCTCCATGCCCCGCTGGGTGGGCATGTTGTAGTCCGTCCCCTTCCTGCGTATCAGGTAGCCCTGCTGCCGCATCCAGCGGAACAGCCTCTTCTCCCCGGTGTCAATCCCATTCTGCCGGAGTATCTTGGCAAGTTCCCCGATCAGGATGGAGCTGCTGGAAGCCGTGACCGCATCCGCAAAGATTTCCTTCGGCCTCATGCGGTTTACGTCCCCCTCCAGCACAGTATTCCTCATTTTAAGGCTTTCAATCTGCCTGTCAGCAATCTTTAATGCCCTCGCCATTACCTGTTCCGGCGTGTTCCATGCCTTTTCTAAATCAATAAGATATTGCCGGCACCGTTTCCCCTCCGATGTCCTTTGCATCATGCAAATTTGTTTCGCCATATCTAGGGAAATGTCTGCATCTTTCGCAGGCCTGCCACTGCTTTGAGAGGTTTTGCTCATTTTTGAGCAAAAATCCTTGCCCTCTTCAAACCCATATTCACACATTCTGGGGAACCAATCTTTAAATGCCGTTCCAATATTCAGCAGTTCATGCAGTTCCCTTGCAGACACGGTCTGCGCATCCTCATTTACTGAAATAATTCCATTCATATCTCATCAGCCTTTCCTTATTTCCATCATGGTTTAACAATCTAATTCTGCTCCGCAATAGTCTTTTACGCTTCCAATACTGCCATTGCCGTTTCTTTTGCAATATCTGGCTTAACAATATGCTCTTTCCAGAGAGTCCCTCCTGCCAGCGTCGGAATCTCGACGCTCTCAAATTCTTCCACTTCCACCGTCCGGACATCTGCTAAACGCCTGCCTGCCAACTCCCTGTAAAAAGATTCAGTTTTGCCATGGATAACGCCCTCGCATCATCTTTCGTATCTGAATTTCCGCAATATTCCTGCAAACCATTCACATGTTGCTCTATGAAGAGGCTAATTTACCAATATATAGAATTATACAGGACATCCCTGCCCCCCTCCATATTGCTGACTGCAGGCCATCCCATAGTGGCAGCAGTTTTCATTGCATTTAGAACTCATAGGCGCCCGCTCCTTCCTCGAAAACCTCCTCCCGGAGTATCTGCATGAATGCGGACTTGATGCTCCCCTTCATGCCGTTCCAGATTTCCTCCTTGGAACTGCCCGCCCCCGCCTGCTGCGCATGGCCGTCGGCTCCGTTATCTGGGGATTGCCCCTCCCGCCAGATACTGCGGATATGATCCGGTCCGTCTCCGAGGCGGGGAATACCGTGTCGCCGCCGCCGGAGATAATCAGTTCCGGCCCGTCCTCTCCGGCAATGTATACCTGGTCGGAGTCCGTCGTGCCGCCTTCATCCCTGCAAAACAGCATGGCCGCCAGCCTCCTCTCGTTCTCCCGGATGTCTGCGTAAATGGTGCTTGCGCTGCATCCATATTCTTCCGCAATAGCAGCACCCGGAATCCCGGCAAGGCATCTTTCCAATACCTCTGCCTTCCTGACATCGGTATCGATGCGTGTATGCTCGTCATTGCAGTATCCGGAATATGCCTTGGTCGCATCCTTGAGTTTCCCCATGACCTCCTCCGTTAGCCGCCTCCCCCTCTCCACTGCTGCCCGTTGTCCCTTCCCGGGGAACAGGCAGAGAACGTACTCCCCAGCCATGCCTCCGAAAAATCTGCTGCCCCCTATCAGCATGCCGACAGCCTTCTCCTTTCCCTCCGGCAGTTCCATCACTGCCGGAATTCCCATGCAGAGCGCCAGCATCTCATCAAGGCACCTGCTGATATAGTCCAGCACGGTTTCCCTTGCCACTCCCAGCCTTGCGGCTATCGCCCTGCTGCCAACATGGGCCTCCACCATATGCCGATAGACAAAGGCATTGTATCTGTCCTTCGCACCTTCATCATGACAGCGTGAAACATATTCCCGGTACTCCCCAAGTAGCCGTTCCAATGCTTTTGCATTCCTCCCCTCACGATAGCCGGCAAAGGAATTTTTCAGCGCTCTCCGGCAACTCTTCACATCCTCCGGCTTAACGCCCTGGAGCATGACAGCCGGAGCAGGGAGCAGTTTGCCGCTACTGCGCTCCCGATATTGCCTTGCAAAATAATCATAAAAGTATTTCATTCCTCCATCACCGCCTCAGAGCAGAAACTCACTGCCCATATTGTCAATTTCCTCCATATCCACGTAATCACTCAGTCGCCGGGAATCCACATGATACCCCTCCCACATGAAACTTTCCAGTTTCTCCCTGTGCTTTGAGCGGAGTATCCTGCAAAACCCTTTCTTTATGCGTTCATCAACCGCCTGCCTGCTGCATCCAAATACCCTTGCGGTCCCGGCATAGCCGTTCCCCTGGTAAAATGCGCAGCGGATCATCAGTTCCGTTTTCTGGTCCAGTATGCGGAGAGCAGACTCCAGTTCTTCATGCAGCTCCCTCTGATATTCGCTGCATCCGGCCAGCTCGTCAATCCTTTCATCTGTCGAGAGCATGTCAAGGAGGCTGGCATCCCCATCATCCGATATGTATTCATCAAGACTCCTGGTCCTCATCTTCAGCATGGCCTTCTCCAAATGGCACAGGGAACGGTAGGAAATGCGCAAGGCCCTCTGTATTTCCCCCGGCTTCGGCTCCCTGTGGAATTCCTCCGCATATCCCCGCTTGAATGCGGCCAGCCTTCTCATTCTAGTTTTGAGGTATTCCGGGACGCGCACCATGTAGGTATTCAAGCCATTATAGCGGTAAACGCATTTCCTGATCCCATATTCCGCATAGGTCAGGAACTTGACCCCATTCCCCGCATCGAACGAGCGGGCTGCCTCCATCAAGCCTATAAACCCTTCCTGCATGAAGTCATCAAAGTCCTGCCCGTCGCAGCCGCCTACATGCTTCTTGATGCACCGCACCACAAAGCCCCTGTTTTTCTGCCAGAGCCTCTCCTGGTTGGCCGTCACATCAATGCCCTTCTGAATCTGCTCCACTATCTTCTCGTTCGACATGTCCCGGCATCTCCCTCACAACGCATTTCATCAATATGGCAAATGCCACGCCCCTCCGCCCATAAAAGCCCTCCCGCTTCCCAGCCTTTCCTGCGTTCAGTTCACGGCATATTGCTGCAGAATGGCATCAGCCCGCAAATTGCACGCTATTTTCTGCCTCTTCTGTATATTGTCCATATAATCATTTCTCCAATGAACAAGCCTATCGCAAAAATCAACAATTTCATGCCTGACGCACCCCCTTTCTCGTTGTCAGAATGCTCCATCATTAAAGATATTTTTATATAAAGCATATGGTAAACTTTATATATACTGTTACATCACGTAACAAGGCAGGTACCAAAAATCTCGGACAGTTGTTACATGATGTAACAAGTCAGCAACCTCAAAACCAGCATCTTGTTACATCATGTAACAAGATAGGGCTTTATCATGTTACATAGTGTAACAAGGATTTTAACTTATGGAGGTTTCCAGTCAGCCCATTTGCTACTGAATTTGTATATACTTCGTTTTTTCGCTGCATAGCCGCTCGAAACAACTTCAATAAACCCATTATCCGCCAGTTTTTGCATATCTCTGTAAAAATCCCGGCGATTTGTTTTTGGATATAGGCCATATACATCTGATATCAGTGCATGATTCAAATAAAAACACTCATCGCCTTGTACGGCATCAATGCCAGGATAATCCGCCTGGGGCTTGCGTTTGCCATAATACTGGCTCTTACAGTAAACATATAACATCCTCTGCCTTGCGCTTAAATCTTTGAAGGCCGCAGAAATAAGCATAGAATCATAAATATTGGCACTTGTATCATTAGAACGCCCGGTACTTTCAAAAGATTTGGGTATGTATTTCCTTCTGTTTTTCCCCATATCCCATTCCTTTCTTCCTTGAACAGAGATATCTCACCGGTTAAATCCCTAAATCTATCTCAGAGTTATCATCGCAGAACCTGTCAAACTTCACTCTGTCCACCAGCACCCTGCGCCCTACCCTGAAAATAGCCCCTGTGCTTTCTGCCACGTTTCTGGCCACATTACCTCCCAGCCCGGCATATACCCGGAACTCCTCCATGCTCAGCAGACGCTTGTCTGACAGCATTGCTATTGTCATGTCACGTTGTCTTTCCCGCATACCGATTGCTCCTTTCTGTCAATACGTTATCTTAAATTATCTTGTTGCTATGTAAAACTGATACTAAATTCATTATAGCAAATTGCGTTTCCCGCTTTTCCTATTCCTCAATGCCGCTCAAGACCTCTCAAGGCAAAACAAAAGCAAAATACATGGAAATAAAAGTAATGAGCGGAATCAAATGCAAATAAAAGCAAATACCCTTGTCAAGCACTTTTTTGTATTTTTCATTATTTCTTTGACACCACTGACACCAAAATTGACACCATTTTTTCACTTCCCACATATCAGAATATAAAGGCAGATAAAAAATACATCCATGTTTGGGGGCTTTATAAGGCAACATAATGACAAGCATATGTGCCAATATTATACTCGTGGAATCCCTGCATGTTCTCCGGCCTCGTGGCAGTCCGTGCCGTGGCGAACCAGCGCTCTTCGTAGCCTTTCATGTAAACATATGTCTTTGTCCATTTCAGGATTGCCTGCAGCAGCGGCGACTGCGCCTTCCACTTTGCAACCTCTGCCCACAATACGTCATGCAACTGCTGCTTTGTCGGAGCCGTGGCAACTACCCTCGGGTATGGAAAGCACGCAAGGAACCATAGGAGAGCGACCGCCTCGACGCTCGTCTTTCCAACGCCTTGCCCGGACTTTATTGCCACTTTCGGATTGCCAGCCAACTGCATCAGCGCATCTTTCTGCCATCCGTCCGGTTCAAACTGCAAGACCTCGTTCGCATAAAAAACCGGATCCCTTCGGTACATTGGAATCCGCTTGCCGAAAAAATGGCGCATCTGTGATCTCTGCTTATTTTTTATGATTCATCCCCCGCATTCCGTTCCACTTCTTCTCCATCCATGCTTGCCACCCAGTCAAAAGCCGTATCATTGCTATCGCTGGCAGCATTCTGAATCCTCTCGGTTTCCGCTTTGAGCTTCCTGACCCTCGCCAGCTGCTCCTCGTTTGCAATTTCCTCGTACTGCCTAATCAACGCCCTCAATTCCGACATGGCCCTTGCCTGCGCCGCCATGAAAGTCGCCTGCCTGTCCCATGCGAACTGGAACTCCCACTCTATCTCCGTTTCCGCACCTTTTTTCTTTAACTTCTTGACCTCCTTGATTATCTCTTCCCGATCTTGAACGAACATAAGCTTTTGCGCGCGCAAAATTGCGGCATAGGATATCTGTATGTTTTCCCACAAAATATCCAGATAATCCTTATCCTCTATGTCGCTGATGATGGAAAGCGAATCATCAGGAAGGTACTTTGAAAAAAAGCCATGCTTCTCGGCATTCTTGTTTCCCTTGGGAGCGCCGCCTTTATTATTTGCAGCATTCCTGCTTCCCTTGGGAGCGCCTCTTTTTGGTGGAACGCTCCACTCGTTTTTTTTTGCCTGACATGCGGAGTTTTTCTTCCCATTTGTCCAAGGATTTCCATTTGCGAATCTTAGCCGCAGGAAGGCGGAGTTTTTCAGCAATATCAACGAGTTTCACATCTCCGCCGCTTTCCAAAAATATGCCCTCGGCCTGCTTCCTCTCGTCGCTTCTCCTATCCTTATTCTGACCGGGCATAGGCACCACCTCTCTCCTGCTTATTGTTGTTTCGGGAAATGAACCAGGGGCAGCCTTCTAGCTCCACTTAGTTTCTATTTCCTCCTCGTCCACTCCCTAATCCACTTCGTCCGCCTCCTGCATAAGCCACTGGCGCTTGACTTCTTCCGATATCCTATGCATCATATATGGCGGGACAGACATTCCGCAAATATATTGCACCTCAGCACCACAAAAATCATAATCATATGGAAAAGATTGGCAGGCAATGCAATCCTCGTCGCTAAACACGGAGTCATCATTGGCTCTGATAAAAACTCCATGAGCCGTAATCGTTGGCGCAACAATATCATCCCATACGAGAATCTCATTAAATTGCGATTCTTTCCCATAAAGCCGCTTGTTAATATCTGACATTTTCCTGTCTGTCGGTATCTTCTGCTTTAAGAGTTCCATGCACTTCTTCGTAACTGGCTTTCCAATTCCCGATTTGATTTCCCCAAAATTGACAGTTCCCTCATTAAAATCCAATTTCAATTTCGGATATTTCAAATCATTTCGATGCCCGATAAAGAATACCCTTTCACGCCTTTGCGGAACTCCCATTAATGCGGCATTCAAGCAAAATAACTGCACCTCATACCCCGCATCCCTAAAGCGCATCAATATCTCTGCCACGTACCCTTTAGCATTGCCAAACAGCATTCCCTTGACATTCTCGGCTATGAATACTTTTGGCTTGAGCCTATCAGCCGCCCGAATATACTCGAAAAACAAATCATCTAGCGTCTGCATGGATTGCCCCTCCCTGAATGTTTTCGTTCTGCCCCAGTCCGCCTCCCTGTTGCCAGACATCGAAAATACGCTGCACGGAGGGGAGCCATCTAAAATATCCAGTCTGAACAACTCCTTCGGAAGATCTCCATCCCTAATGCGCAAAAAATCTCTTATATCCATGTTGAATGAATATTTCGGATGATGGTTTTGCTTGTAAATGCTGCATATCCTCTTATCAATTTCGCAATGCCCGATGACATCAAAGCCTGCAAGCTTATATCCCATCGTGGAACCGCCTCCGCACGAAAAAAAAGAAAATACCTTGAATCCATTTTTAGGCACCGACTTCAAATCCTCTAAACTCCATTTCTTATACATAGGCCACCTCAAAATAAAAATCCGCATCTGGGACATTTATTTTGGAATGCCTCATCTGCATATTTCTGCGGATCCAGCTCCCCATCAGAACATATATCCTGTTCGGCTTGAGAGGTAAGCCGCGTGATTTCATCCTCGCTATACCCGGTCAGTTCAGCAAGCCCTTCCTCGAGCAGTTCGCTCATTATTTCAGACAGCTTGTTGATATCCCATCGTCCGCTTATTTTATTTAAAGCAATATTCAATGCCTTCTCTTCCGGCATTTCCAAGTCTACGATTACGCAGTCCGCTTCCGTGTACCCTAGATTCTTCAATACCTTTAACGACTGATTGCCACCGACAATATTTCCCGTGCGCCTATTCCACACGATTGGCTGCACATGGCCAAATTTCTCAATGCTTTGCCTTAGCCTTTCGTAGTCCGGATCTTCTGCCGTCAGGTCAACCCTCGGATTATACGATGCAGAAGTCAATTCATCAATGCTAATCTTCCTTGTTTCCATCTTATCAATCACTCCATTCGTTTATTTTGAAGGAGCTTCATGCGTTCCTATATTTTTCCATCTCCCTTCCCGGAAAATTGCACAAAAAAGGAAGCCCGATGCCATCTCGGACTTCCCCTGACGTTTGATTTAGAATTTTACAAATACAATTTTCTCACATTTATATGGTACTGTCAATGGAGACTTTTTCGGGATGGAGGATTTATCGAACGTTCAACCCGTCCACCCCAAAAATGAGAGATGTCAGCCTTTCAACCGCCACTTTGAGGTCGTCATAAATCGTATCTCTTGACAAATGCTGCTTTTCTGCAATCTCCTTCACAGTCAACGTCCGATCTGCCATATACATATCCCACACGACATCATACCTCCTCCTGTCAATCTGCCTATTCGAGGATTTTTCGCAATACGCCGCATACAGTCCAAACATGGTATCAATATGCGACACGATGATCGCCGTCCTGGTGGCGCTGCGCTTTATGCTTTCGATAATCACCTCGTTGTCGTACATGGACATCATTGATTCCAGGATGTCAAGCGCAGATTCCTCCATCTGGGTGCGTCCGAACACGGAATTTTCAGCATGCTCTTTCAGCATGTGATAGTTTCGGAGCAACAGCTTGGTGTTTTTCAGCCGCCTGTTCGCCCTCTTTCCACGCTCCCTCTTCCTTTCCTGCTCGAATGTCTTTAGCGCCTCTTTCGCCCCTATGGCTGCCGCATACCCGTAAATTTCCCGCAGTTGTCCCGCCGTCAGGAAAATCTGCGCATCCGCTTCTCGCCCCCCTTCCCCTTCCTCTTCAGCTTCCTGGCTTGATTCAGACTCAACTTCCAGAACATCTGCGCATTCCGAAATCATCCTTCCCACGACCTCCCGCTCTACGTGCATGTCCGCAGCAATCTCCTCCTGGCTCCATCCCGCCTGTTTTAAGGCGAAGATTTTTCCGACATCTACATTCTCCATGCTTTCGCCCCCTTATTTGCAAATCCTAGGATTTGTGTTATAATAGATTCGTCTGTTGGGAGGGTTGCGAAAGCGCTCTCCTTATTTTTCTGTACTTTGTTTGCAATCAGCAATATCTATTTTCGTCGATAGGCACTCCGGGCAGAACCTCACCGGCTCTACCTTCCTCAAGCCCAGGATTCCCTCCCCGGAAACCATGCCCGCATCCGGCCTCTTTATTTCCGGGAAGTCAAAGCTACTGCCACAATCATTGCAATGCCACATCTCATGCCACCTCCACTTCGCCGTCCTGCGGAAATTGAAATACTTTTGGCAGCACCCAGTAATTAGGCTGGACATAAAACCCCAGCGCCTCGCAATAGCCGCCCTCCAATTCCATCCTCGATAAATAATTATCCTGCAACATCTCCATAGCTTTTTTGCTTTGGCTTCGGTAGAGTATTCAGCCAGCGCAATATCTTCTATCACTTCCTCAATGCCAGCAAGATTTTTGTTGAGACAATAAATCTTTCCATCAAACCTCTGAATAATAACCATTTCATACGGAACATCAAAAGTTCCGTCCTGTGAGATAATCCTCATATCAGTTAATCCTCCTTTCCTTGCTTGTCAAAAACTCCTGCTCCGTCTGGAATCCTAATGGATTATCAATATCCTCTTGCATCCATCCACCGCCTGTACCCTCATCCTCATCCCACACATATCTCAAAAACATATGAGGATTCTCCTCATCCTCATCTGGAATCAGGGCGCTAAGGCTATCG
>CASGVX010000021.1 GCA_949346185.1 uncultured Lachnospiraceae bacterium | reverse complement strand
CGATTCTTCTAAGCGATCAGAAGTTGTCAAAGCAATAGTATCCCCTACGTTGTATTCCTTTCCTTTCTGCGCCAATACGATCTCAATGACATCCGTATCCCCATCCCCGGGCTCAAGCCAACGACCATTCTCCATATCCGGAGTATATGCTGATAACAATTCGTCATCATAGGCCACTACGGGCGACCATGTACCAAGTTCCTCTTTCTTTTGATCAATATCAAAAGGCATATCCACAGAATAGGTAGCGACAACATGGGCATTCTTCAAATAGCTTTCAAGATCTGAAGATTCCGTAAAGGGAAGATAGCGATCCCCATTTCGCCCCAACATATTCCACATATGCATATTCAGCCCGTCTCCCTGGAAAAACTTCTCCAAAGGCTTATACCTCTCATACCTAGAGACAATGGCTGAAATAATACTAACCATGACAATCAACACAATCACCGTCTGAAAAAAAATCAGGCCGGTCATTGCCTTATTTTTGCTTTGCTCATGCAATGCGTATTTAAACCTCACTGAAATCCCCCCTTCACCCGCAAATCCGCATCAGTTCGCAGGGCATACACAATCATCCCAGCCAAAATCATCAGAGACACCAGAAAATACACGCCAAACAATACCAGATAAACAAAAAAGCCATAACTGCCATTCATATATTCATAATATCCTGATACTCTTTTCAAGATAATATTTTCAAAGAATACAACTCCAATCAAATATGCGGGAACGGCAATCACCGCACATTCTCCCAAATACATCAACACCACCCGAAAAAAACTCATCCCGCAAATCCGATAAATCATTAGGGTATGTTTTCTGCTCGCCAGAATATACCGGTACAAGATGGCAAAATTAATGGCAGATACCAAAGCAATAAAAACCGTAATCATAATAATCGTATTATACAGGTAAATTGCATCCTCCTCCGGCAGCTCTACAGGCTCTATCACGGCCAGATCCCCCAGCACCTTCTCCGTTTTTTCCGCCAGGGCATCATATTGCTCCTGCCTGATGGGATCCTTAAAGCGAAATATGATTTTCCCGGTAAAGGGAGTATCTCTGTCTAGGGAAGCAAAGGGAATGGTGGGCCTGTCATCATCAATAATCCCATATCCAATAATTTTGTAATTTTTCCCCTGAATGCGCAAAGTATCCTCTCCTACCGCCATCCGATTGCTGACCGGGGAGGACATGATGTTCCAATGCATATAGTCCCAGCACACCGCCACCCGCTCCCCATCCCGGTATTCCTCCTCCGTAAAGTACCGCCCGCTCTCCAGCATGGCATTATCTTCTACTTCCTTCTCAAAATCACTGCTCTTGACAATCTCCCCATCCTTCACGGAAAAGACCAGGCGAAATGGCAATTCATCCACCACCGCCGTGGTCTCTATGTATCTTAATTTCTCCACAAAAGAATTGCCAAACTCTGCGGCAAACTTCTTCCACAATTCCACTGTCACGTAAGCGTCCAACGTCTCGGATGCCCTCAGATAGAATTGGTCTTGATTCAACCCCTTATCCGGCACTTCTTCAAAGTTGTCCAGCAAAGTTAAGGATATTTCCCTCTTGTCAGCCAAATCATACTGCTTCTTTAACTGATAATTCTGAAAAAGCCCGTAGGAAAAATGAATCATGATGCAGGAACAAACCACAGAGAAAGCAACAAGAAAAAATATCATTTTCCTATACCTAAAAAAGCTTATGATATTGTACCAGATATATTTCATGCAGCCCCTCCCTTATAGCGAGTGCCACCCATCATCAGATAGGCGGCACTTCCACATAAATACCATCTTCCTCTTCAATTAAGCAACCACGTTTTTACCTAATTATTGCTCACAGTCAGTTTAAGTATTTCAACCACCTTTGAACTTGGATCTGCCTTCTGCCTAATGGTCGCCTTTGCAGAGAAATTACCGGCATTTTCTTTGGCTTTCCTAATCCAGTTACCAGCCGCCACTTTCCCAGATGTATTTCCTAAGACAGCCGATGAAATAGCTATATGTCTTTTTGTCTTCGTGGTGTTTTTCACTGCCACGATGCCTTTGTCTCTCGGCGAATACTCAATTACGCCAGACATATAGGCATACTTTCCTGTCTTAGAATTGGGATTTGCAGCAGATGCCACTGCACAAATCACGCCACATGTTGCCACCATTGCAACTGCAAAAACACAAACATTAGCCAAAATCTTTTTCATATTCATAACGCTTTCCTCCAATCTTCCCTCGTAATGTAAAGCCACTCGCATCACATTGATACACATACATCAACGTATGCATCATTTCATTCTCGCCAAATCTGCATATTGCCAACAATCAGCCAATATGCTATACTTTGTTATGTTAGTTTTGATTTGCGTTCTTATCATACATTGCTTCTTCCTAAGCGTATGACAAGAACGCTTTTTCAATGGAATCTCTGCATCCTCTCGACCTGCAGACACACTTTCTGCTGCATTTTTCCATAACCCACACGAATACGGAAAAACTCAGATAAATCCTGCATAGATACATTCTTTCACCTCCCTTCTAATGCGATCCATTATACACAACATACAGAAAAAACCGCATTTATTTTTAATTATCAACTAAGAACGGTATATTACATAATTAATTCAAAGATTCACTCTCTAAAATATGAACCACTGACACTGACTTTCTTGCCACTTTTATTCATTACGAACACCTTATATGTACCCGTTTTTGTAATACTGAAAGTATGAAAAATTGTATTCTTACCAGTAACATAGGATGTTTTTCCATCCGGCTTCACAATTCCCACCCTTACAGATTTATCAGCCGGCTCAATGCTCACCGCCACTTTTATCTTCCCTCTGGCATTTACTTTAAACCCACCAGTATAGCGTACCGAATTGTTGCCAACTGCCCAATCAATTCCACCCACTCTAGAACGAGCGGTTATCTGCTCCCCTGAAGAATCCTCTATGATTTCCATTCCAGCAAACTCTTCCGCCGTTCCCTCAAACTCCTGCAGCTCATTTTCATCATTCTGCGACTCTTCTGTCTCTTCAACAGTATTCCTATATGCTGTCAAATAAACAACCTTTACACCCTCCGTGGCCGCATGGGCTGACAGTCCCCCGCCCAATACAGATAGCATGACAATCCCTGCAATAACGATACTATTTGGTTTCTTCATCCGACTTTTCTTCATACACTTTACCCTCCATTCCAATTCTCTGCCGCCCTCCGTCCACATGGGCGCATAATAATTTAGCGAGTTCTGATCGGCACTCCCCATTTCCAGCAGCAGCATAAAATACTTTCTTGCCTGAAACTTCTCTTCACAACAATAAGAATCACAGTTTGCTTCCGTCCAGCGGACTGCCTCCTTCCAAAGCCGCCGGGACAACGGATTGAACCAGTATATATTTCCTAAAAGCCCAAACAACGGCTTCCAGAAAGTATCCCCCTGCTTATAATGAGTCAATTCATGGTATAAAATCATCTCTATCTCTTCCGTAGAAAACTCCTTTACCGGGAGGTATATTCTGGGACTCCACACCCCGAAAATAAAGGGGGATTCGACTCCATACCCCTGGTATAGCAAAACGTGTTTCCGAATATTCATCTCTTTGCATAACTTTTGCAGAATCTGGCGATATTCCTTTGATACCGCCATGCTCCCTCTCTTTATCCTCCGAAAGCAAATCCATATGTTTAACTGAGACAGCAGAAGAAAAAGAACTCCCGCCGCCCAAATAAGAAAAAGTACTGCAAACACTTTATCTAACTGTATGTTAGAAACTGACAGAATGTCATAATTGTCCTGTATCATCTCTGAGCACCGGTGCACCAGCAGATAGGCAAGGGGCATCAGAAACCCCGCAAGAACTCCCCGCAGCATCCACCAGGCATAATGGATGCTCCTCTTACCCCTGCCAGCATGAACCGCCGCCAGCCAGACAGCCGTCAAAATGCTTCCCGTGACAGCCGTGATCAGCAATATCAGCACAAACTCCCTAATCAAGCTCATCGATCATCCTCTTAATTTCTTCCCGTTCCTCGCCGCTCAAGTCCTTTGCGCGCAAAAGCGTGGAAATCATCCTTGAAGAGGAACTGCCAAACCAAAACTTCTCCGTCTTCCTCAAAACCTCCTCCCTGTACTTCTCCTCTTCCTTTATCGCCGTATAATAAGTCACCCCCCGCCTTTCAGATTCCACAAATTCCTTGTCCTTCAAGCTCTTCAGGAAAGTATAAACCGTAGTATCCTTATAATCCAAGCCGTATTTTCCCTTCAACTCCTCCATAATCTGGGCGCAGGTGACCGGCTCCTCTGCATCCCAGATGCATTTCATGACAGTCTGCTCGCATTCTGTCAGTTCCGAGTGCTTAATCTGCATAATCAATCTCCTCTCTACTTTTATAGATACTCTATTTACACAGAGTATACCCCTTTTGTCCTTTTTTGTCAACGAATATCAATAACTTTTACAACACCAAAAAGCAGAACGCCAGCGGAGCATCTCCCTGGCATTCTATCAAACCACCCGCAATCTTCCGTACAGGAAAAATGCCGCCCAGACAGGCAGCATTTTTACATAATAACCCCAGATACCGAAAAGATCATCTAAACCATTCAAAAGTCATCCTAATTCCTAAATGGCAATTCATCCCGGTACCCGTCAGTAATATCCATGAACCCATCACTGGACGGCTGCGGCTGCCCTGGCCTGGATGGCGCTGCCTGCCTGCGGCTTCCGCCATTCGCTGCCGCCGCCTTCCTGCACTCGGCAAATTCCTGTTCCTCCACCACAACCTCCGTAGTGTATACCTTTTTTCCTGCACCTATACAGGTCTTCAATATAAATGGTAGCCGCTATGTTTTCCCTGCCCGGCGCGGAAACAGATAATGCTCTCTTAACGCAGTTTACTTTGCACTCCTCGCAGATAGATACAAGAAAATGGGAAATTATTTATAATGATTATGATGGAGGATATTATCAAGGCGGAGGGTATGACGAGGCTCTTATGCCTAAAATAGCCATTTATCCTAAATATTGATCTCATTAATACATATTTTTTGTTTATAAAATTAATGATACTTTCGAGACAATAAAGAATTGATTAAGTGTGTTGGTGGATTGGGTGGTGCGTCATGATATAGAATATTCGCATGATGTCCTCTTATAAAAATCACAGGAGAAGGTGAAAAAAGGACGAAATATATATAACATAAAATGAAGAGGCCGCATAACGACCTCCTCTGGATTATCCATATGTAACAGTTACTATTTATCCCAACCATTCAACCATATTATTTTGCAACAATGGTGAAAGAAATAGAGAGTTTTTTCTTAAACGCAAAATTCTTCGCCTTATTCACCTTTTTAGAATTGTCTCCATTATTTCCATACTCATTGTAAACAGAGACGCGATAGTTGTATGGCTTTGTCTTCGGCTCAAAACTTCCCGTGAAAGCCTTCGCTTTCTTCTTCTTGCCGTCAGCCTTCACAGTCACGCCGGTAATCTTCACCTTGTTCTTCTTGTAATCCTTCAAAATATCAATGACATCTACCGCAAATACCGTGCCGGCAGTAATCTTCTTCTTAGTCGGATTCTTGATTGTAATCGTAACCTTTGTCTTCTTACCTTTGGTAATCTTTACATTCTTGACATATAACTTGCCACTGTTCTTGCTGGTACCATCACCGGCAATCCAGAAACACTTATTCTTTCCCTGCACGCCTGAACACCAAGTCTGTACCTTATAAGTCTTAGACTTTGCCTTTTTTGCCGCACTGGCCGTAGCGCCATTAACCGCCGTTGCCCCAGATACTACTACCGCAGTCGCCATCAAAAGAGCCACTGCCTTTTTGAACATTGTTCTCATAACAAAAACCTCCTAAATAATTAATTTGCAACCCCCATACCACATTACTGCAATATGTTTTGCCTAATATAATTATATTGTTTTCAATGAGGCTTGTCAACAAAATCACACATCATGGGACAATTTAAGCAATATATTCCTTGTATTTATTGCTATTTCCCACTAACGCACCAGTTCAAAGCATCTGGCCAAGAAAATCCACCCCGTCAGCGTGATGGAAGAAAGCAGGGTGGTGACCACCACGATGCTGGAAGCCAGAGACCAATCCGCCTCCATATTTTTCGCCATAATATAGGCGGTGGGAGTGCAGGGAGATGCCAGCATAATGATAATGGCAACGAGTTTTTGATCTCGAAATCCCAGCCACACCGCCAGAGGCAGAAATACTGCCGCAAGTCCCACCAGTTTCAGAAAAACTGCAATGCCAGTCTGCTGCAGTTTTGCCAAGGCATGCCGTCCCTGAAAAGACACGCCAATGGACACCAGCGCCAGAGGCGAGGTGAGTGCCCCAAGATTCTGAGCCGCCCTGCCAAGCATCACCGGCAATTCAACCCGGGCATAGGATGCCGCAAGCCCCAGTAAAATTCCTATGATAATAGGATTTTCCAACACGCCGATACAGGCTCGGCGTATCTTTTCCCCCACAGCCTGTCCTCTTATCAGGTCATTTTCCATTGTGAGTACCACCACCGCAAAAATATTGTATAGGGGCACGGAACCCAGCATCATCAAGGGAGCCATCTCCGATGAACCATAGATATTCTCGATAAAGGCAATGCCTAAAATGGCGGCACTGCTGCGGTAGGAGCCCTGCACGAAGGCTCCCACCATGCTCCTGTCCTCTAGAAACAGCCTGGCCAACGCCCAGATGCCCAGAATGGATGCCAGCGTCACCCCAAAGCAGAATCCCAGATAAGTCCCATCAAAATTTCTTCGAATATCCGTCCCTGAAAGATTCATAAAGAGCATGCAGGGAAGGCATACCTTGAATACCAGCCTGTCTGCCGCATCGGAGAAATGCCGATCCAGCATTCCCCGGCGATACAGTACATTTCCCAGAATCATCAATAGAAATATCGGAACGGTGGCATTCAGGCTATAAATAAAACTATCCATGCTTCCTCTGAGCCTTCTCTTCCTTAATCACGCGCTGGAACCGCTCCATCTCCCCCTTAATCACGCCGCTCAAGGCAAGCATGCAAATCAGGTTGGGAATCGCCATCAATGCATTGGCAATGTCCGAAAACGTCCAGGCTATCTGCAACGTGGTAGTAGCCCCCACAAAGGTAAGCAACGAGAAAAAGATGCGGTACACTATATTATATTTGTGAGTTTTAAATATGTATTCAAAGGCTTTCTCCCCATGATATTCCCAACCCAAGATGGTAGAGAATGCAAAGAACGTGATAGCAATAGATATCAGAATTCCACCAGAGCCTCCCAACACCGTCTCAAATGCCTGAATCGTCAGAGCCGATCCGATGACCAGCGTCTGGTATTCATATTTCCCTTGGTCATCAAAGATATGATGGTTGCCCGCCGTATCATCCCATACGCCACAGAGCACCGACACGGAGTCGTCCATCCTCATTCCATCCTTCATCCTCTTTTCCGTTTCCTTTTTATTCAGAGTAAGAGAAAGTTCGGCGGCATCCCCGCCCTTTGGCATCAGAAGAATGCTTCCATCCTCCTCCCGCATTTCATAATCAGATGCCACGACTTTATCCTCTCCCTCTTTGGCAGAACTGATCTGCACCCCATCTTCCTTTGCCAAGTATGTCCCACGAGCCGCCAATTCTGTATTCCCTAGCACGCCGGAACTGGCAATGCACAGTCCGGTGATGGTGCACACCACAATGGTATCCCAGAATGTGCCCGTCATATTGATATATCCCTGACGCACAGGGTCGTCCGTGGTTGCTGCAGCCGCAGTGATAGCTGCGGAACCCATGCCCGCCTCATTGGAGAACACGCCCCTGGCCACGCCAAAGCGCAGTGCCTGCATCATAGATGCCACAATGCTGCCACAGAGGCCGCCACCCACTGCTTTGACTGAGAATGCCATCTTAAATATCATTGCCAAGCCAGAAGGAACATTAGACAGATTGCCCAATATAATGACAATTCCCGCAATAATATAGAAAACAGCCATCAAAGGAACCACCACCTGAGACACCTTGGAGATGGACTTGATGCCCCCTAAGATGATAAAAAGCGCCAGCACCGTAATGGCAACCCCCGTCGCCCACATAGGAATGCGGAACGTAGTATGCAGAGCACTGGAAATAGAGTTTGCCTGAGTCAGGTTGCCAATTCCGAAAGATGCCAGCACCGCAAAAAGCGCAAATATCCATCCCAAGACAGCGCCGATTCCCTTGTGCCTAAATGCTTTTTTCATGGTATACATAGGGCCGCCGGACATCTCGCCCTGTTCATTTACTTCCCGATATTTAATCGCCAGCATGCACTCGCTAAATTTGGAAGTCATGCCGAAGGCGGCAGAAATCCACATCCACACCAAGGCGCCTGGACCGCCAGACACCATGGCCGTTGCCACGCCCACGATATTTCCTGTTCCAATGGTTGCTGCCAGAGCCGTTGTCAGAGCTGAAAAGGGAGAGACATCCCCCTCGCCCTTTTTCCTCCGGGCATCCTTGCTCAGCACGCTGCGCAAGGCATAAGGGAGATTTCTCCAGCACATCGCCTTGGTGCGGACAGTCAGGAACGCCCCAGTCCCCACCAGAAGCACCAGCATAATCGGCCCCCATACCACATCGTCTACCAAGGTCAGAAAATCCGAGATTGCTTTTATAAAACTTTCCATAAAAAATAACCATGCCTTTCCAGCGTCTGCAAACTTTATGCTGCAAATCACTATTCAGGGTAAAAGTTCCAGACACATCTTTTTATTGTATACAAAAATACAAAGTTATTTATATTCTACCACACGCAAACATTGGTTTCAAGATGAAATCTGCCCCATCTTTTCCCGCACATGATATCCCCCATTGATGCTCATCACCGGATATCCTCTCCTGGCTAGATCCCTAGCAATCAATAGACTGGTATTGCCCCTGTCGCAGTACAGTATAATCCATCGGGGCGCCCTGCCCCTCTTTTCAAGATACCGGGGCATTTCCTCTTCCAAACGTTCCCAGTCTGCCCACAGAGCCCCCGCAATATGCTCCCGCTCATATTCCTCCTGTTCTCGCAAATCTATGATTAAGACATCCTCTTCCCGACGAAGCTTTTCCAAGGTTTCCCATGATATAATACGAAGTCTCATCCCTTGCCTCACTTTCCTACTGTACATTTTATATGTTATCCTATGATAAAATGTCTGCAAAGTGAAACAATGGGAAATACATTTCATTCCCCGCGCCAGAAAGGCTTGGGATATTATGCGTCACTATTCACAGTAACTGTTTATTATTTTGAAGCGATAGCAAGAAAACAAAAAAGAATCACAATTTATACTATTCCTATTCTTCAGAAAAAATGTTACAATATTTGTATATTCACATTCTCTACAAGGTACAATTTGAGAGGATGAACGACATTTTTACTTTAGGACAACAGCCAATGTGGCTAAAAATAGCGTTATAACCTGCAAACTTTTAGGAATTTGATTTTGTGGGATACTATCTTTTCAAGGAGGTCTTTATGGTTAAAAATACCCAAGGTCTAGTAAGAACAAATGACAATTGCGTGGGCTGCAACAAATGCATCAACGTCTGCAGCTGCACTGGCGCCACTCTCGCTATCGAGTCCGCCGATGGCAAGAATATCATCGAGGTGGATGGCAGCAAATGCATCGGCTGCGGTGCATGCTTCGATGCCTGCAAGCATGATGCCAGGGAATACGTGGATGACACGGAGGAATTCTTCCAAGCATTGCAGCGGGGAGAACGGATCTCCTTGCTAATCGCTCCTGCTTTTTTGGCAAATTATCCCAGAGAATATGAGAGCGTGCTTGGCGGCTTGAAGAAATTGGGCGTGAACCGCATGATCAGCGTGTCTTTCGGGGCAGATATCACCACATGGGCTTACTTGAACTATGTGAAAAAGCATAATTTTACCGGGGGAATATCCCAGCCATGTCCAGCAGTGGTCAGTTATATAGAGAAATACGTGCCGGAAATACTGCCCAAGCTATTCCCCGTGCAGAGTCCGATGATGTGCGCCGCTGTATATGTGAAAAAATATATGGGACTGAATGACAAGCTGGCTTTCATCAGCCCATGCATCTCAAAGAAGCTGGAAATCGAATCCAAGAGAGGGCAGGGACTCATTTCCTACAACGTGACATTTGACCATCTGATGAAATACGTGAGGGAACACAAGATATCCGGTCCCTCTGCAAAGGACGAAATCGAATACGGGCTGGGCTCTATCTACCCCACCCCCGGCGGATTAAAGGAAAATGTATACTGGTTCTTGGGAGAAGACGTATTCATCCGCCAAGTAGAGGGCGAAAAGCACATGTATCATTATCTCGAAGAAAATAAGGATCGCATCGCCAAAGGCGACATGTCTTACCTCTTCATTGATGCATTGAACTGCGCCGATGGCTGCCTGTATGGAACTGCCACGGAACCCTCGAAAAATGTCTCCGATGATGTTCTAATCGAGATGATGCGCATCCGAGAGGGAAGCAAGAACAACAAGCGCTCCCACCCATGGTCTCGGAAAATGTCTCCCGCCCAGCGATTAAAGCAGTTGAACAAACAGTTTTCAAAGTTGAAACTGGATGACTTTATCTGTTCTTATACAGATTGTTCCGAAGAATGCGAGTATGCTATTCCCAGCAACATCGAGATGGATGCAATATATAACGATATGGAGAAGACCACTGATTTCTCGAGAAATATTGACTGTTCCTGCTGCGGCTACGATACCTGCAAGCAGATGGCCATCGCCATCCACAATGGCTTCAATCATAAGGAAAACTGCATCCACTACATCAAAGGGCAGGTGGAGAAGGAAAAAGACACGGCAAACGAACTGGCAGCCCAAGTACAGGAGGAGAAGCGAACCATTTCTGACCAGCAGGAGATTATCATGCAGACCATCAACAATGTCAATCATGAATTTCGTTCTGTACATACTGCCGTCAGCGAGATGGTGGAAGGAAATAACAACAGCGCCGTGGAGTGCACGGACATCTCCAACAGCATGATGAATATCACGGAATTTTGCAAGCAGCTGAACAAGTCCATGGATCAGATCAATGACTACATCCATGAACTGACCTCCAATAACGAGGAAGTGGTCTCTATTGCCAGCCAGACCAACCTGCTGGCGTTGAATGCATCCATAGAAGCCGCCCGGGCGGGGGAGGCCGGAAGGGGCTTTGCCGTGGTGGCTGACGAAATCAACCATCTGGCCAGCGACTCCAGCGAGACCGCCTCAAAGAGCAATGAAATTCAAGAGCACGTGCTCCGCTCCGTGGCTCAAATTATCGAGGATACAAAAAAACTGACAGAGACAATCAGCGAGGTAAATGGAAGAACCCAGAACCTTGCCGCAGTCACAGAGGAAATTTCCGCTTCTGCGGACACCATTTTGGAATCCACGGAAGATGTGAAGGCCAATCTGGAAAGACTCACGCAACTATAGAATTGCAAGAAACAGCAAGGCACCCCGGCAAAATGCCGGGGTGCTTATATTTTTCATTATTACCTTCCGCCCATTACGAAAACAAAAGGAACATCATGACATCCCCCTATTTTCATCCCATCAGCGATCGCGAATCTCTGTCTTAATTTCCTCTGTGCTTCTTCCCACATATTTTGCAATGACCTTCGCCGCCTGCATCGTGTGATCGTTAATCCGGGATACCGCCTGATCAGTCTGTCCTTTCATCTCTGCAGACAGCCTCTCCATTTGTCCTTCCATATCAGCCAGCAGCCTCTCTGCTTCTTCCCTCATCTCTGAGGACAACTGTTCTTTGACTTCCACCGCAGACTGTCCTGTCTGACCACTCATATCAGATGTCATGTAGTTTTCCTGCTCTTTCTTCCTGTCGGCCAGCAGCTGTCCTGTCTGATCATTCATCTCAGACACAAGCCGTTGGAAGCCAACGTCCATCTTCGATGCCATTTGTGCTAAGTCCTCTTTTGTCACATTCGGCGTATCCTGTGTTTCCAGCAAATCCGCCAGATTTTTCAGCGTATTTTCAGATATTCCCGACAATTCCGACATCTTCTCCTGCTGCTCCGATACCTGTTGCTGCAGATTCTTCACCTCGTTGTATACTACCTTCTGAAACTTCAACTGCTCGTTCAGCACGCTGTATACCCTCTGCTCATACTCCTTCTGCCGTTCAGATGCCTTGTCCCTGTACAGGCCTACCATGCAATACACATCATCAACGGCGAAATAAAACGCAGCCAGCACCACTACCGCCAAGGCGATACTCAATGCTACCCCCACAAAGGATTTGGAAAAGATATCCCGAAAGATGATCTCTGCCAAAATACCGGAAACCGCCACAAATGCCGATAATATCGTCGTCTTCTTCAACTCCATATACGCCTCCATACTTCTATAAAGATGAACTATTCAAATATTTTTCCTGATAGGGCGTCAACTGGTCAATCTCTTTTCCTAGGAAATTCAGTTTCCTCCTAGCCACTTCCATATCTACCTCTCTCGGCACGTCAATGAGCTTCTCACGCAAGTCCTTCTCATGCTCCACCAGATACTTTGCACTCAGAGCCTGAATGGCGAAGCTCATATCCATGATCTCCGCCGGATGTCCGTCTCCTGCCGCCAAGTTCACCAGACGTCCCTCTGCCAGCACGTAAATGCGCACTCCATTTGGCAACGTATAGCCTATGATATTATTCCGAATCTCCTCCTGCTTCGTAGCAATCTCTCTCAGACGCTTCATATCAATCTCCACATCAAAATGCCCTGCATTGCAAAGAATAGCTCCTTCCTTCATCTCCATGAAGTCTTCCTCGTCAATCACGCCGGCACAGCCTGTCACCGTCACGAAGAAATCGCCCTGCTTTGCCGCCTCCTTCATAGGCAGCACCTCAAAGCCGTCCATCACCGCCTCGATTGCCTTAATGGGGTCAATTTCCGTGACAATGACTCTGGCCCCAAGTGCCTTGGCCCGCATGGAAACGCCCTTTCCGCACCAGCCATAACCAGCAACCACCACAATCTTCCCCGCCACAATCAGATTGGTAGTTCTATTGATGCCATCCCACACGGACTGCCCGGTACCATAGCGATTGTCAAACAAATGCTTGCAATCCGCATTGTTCACCTTCACCATAGGAAACTCCAATTCTTCTGCCGCTGCCATGGTCTGCAGTCGAATAATTCCCGTAGTAGTCTCTTCGCATCCTCCAATCACATGGGGCAGCTGATCCTTCTTCGAGGTATGGAGCATATGCACCAAATCCCCCCCATCATCAATAATGATATTCGCCTCATGGGAGAGGGTTTCCGTAATATGCGCCTCGTATTCTTCATCCGTTGCCCCGTGCCATGCGAATACATTCAGCCCAGCATCAACTAGAGCTGCCGCCACATCGTCCTGGGTAGACAGAGGATTGCTGCCTGTTACATACATCTCCGCCCCTCCTGCTGCCAAAACCTTGCATAAGTAAGCCGTCTTTGCCTCCAGATGAATGGACAAGGCAATCTTCTTTCCCGCAAAAGGTTTCTCCTTGGAGAAATCCTCCTCCAAGCTGCGAAGCAGGGGACAATTCCTGCGCACCCACTCAATCTTGTTGGCTCCTGATTTTGCTAAATTGATATCGCGTATCTGACTCATTTCTTTACCTCCTTAATACTCCGTGCCGCTTTCAGCGGCACCATTCATCCATTCCGCTGCATCGTAATCCATTTTCCACATACATTCGTCCTAAGCTTATCCGGCTTCTCAATCTACCATCGCATCTCCCGGATCTGTCAAGCCCTCATCTCCAAGATTCTGCAATAGCAAGCCAGTCATATCTATTCCTGTCTTTTTCTGAACGTTCTGGAGCAGGCCGGGAATATCCAACTCATTCTGATAAGCCACGATATCTTTGTCATTCGATGCATCATATACCTTG
>CASGVX010000020.1 GCA_949346185.1 uncultured Lachnospiraceae bacterium | reverse complement strand
GCCGTGAGCCAGCGGGATTTGTTTGAGGCGGTAGAAGTGGTGATTGCCGGGAAGGAGAAGAAGGACCGCATTCTTGGAAAAGAGGAAAAGCGGATTGTGGCATATCACGAGGTGGGACATGCTCTGGTAACGGCATTGCAGAAGAATGCGGAGCCGGTGCAGAAGATTACGATTGTGCCGAGAACCATGGGAGCGCTGGGCTATGTGATGCAGGTGCCGGAGGAGGAAAAATATCTGATGAGCAAGGAGGAGCTGCTCACCAGAATCATTACTCTCTATGGCGGCAGGGCAGCGGAAGAATTGGTGTTCGACTCTGTGACCACCGGGGCGTCCAATGATATTGAGAAAGCCACGTCCCTTGCAAGATCCATGGTTACCCAGTACGGCATGACGGAACGCTTCGGGCTGATTGGCTTGGAATCTGTGGAGAGCAAGTATCTGGATGGGAGGACGGTTCTCAATTGCGGAGATGCCACAGAGGCGGAAATTGACCAGGAAGTGATGATGATACTGAGAGAATGCTATGAAAAGGCCAGGGAACTGCTGTCCCAGGACAGAGAGACGCTGGATCGGCTGGCAGATTACCTCTATGAGAAGGAGACGATTACCGGCAAGGAATTTATGAAAATATTCCGCAAGGCGAAGGGTCTGGAGGAGCCGGAGGGGGATCGCTATGATGCCCTGATTCTGGATGTGGACGGCACTTTGGTAAATTCTTCCAAGGTAATTACCGAGGCTACGAGAAATGCCATTATCAATGCCCAGAAGAGGGGAAAGACGGTGGCGATTGCCACCGGAAGGCCCATTGCGGGGATACGGCATACGGTTTCGGAGATTGCCTTGGAGGAGCATGGCGGCTATGTGATTGCGAATAATGGCACCACGGTGATTAACTGCAAGACGGGGGAATGCATTTACAATCGAATGATTGATCAGGATCTCCATGTGCCAATCTATCAGGCGGCGAAAGAGGAGAATGTGGGCATCTTCGTTTTCCACGACCAGAAAAAGGAGATGATAGCGGGCAATGGATTAAATTCCTATGTGGAAGTGGATGCCAAGGCCTGTGATGTGACGCTGCGGGAGTCAGATCGCTTCGTGCAGGAATTATCTTTCCCAGTGAATAAATTCTTGCTGTCCGGGGAGCCGGAGCGGATGAAGGAAGTTGTGAAGCTGATGCAGGAAAAATTTGGCAGCAGGCTGAACGTGTTCCGCTCAGATCCTTATTATGTGGAGATATTGCCAAAGTTCGTGGACAAGGGCGTTGCGGTGGAAAAATTGATCAAGCGTTTGGATGTGAAAAAAGATCGGACGATCTGCGTGGGCGACAGTTATAACGATTTGTCTATGCTTCGCCTTGCAGGTCTGGGGGTTGCCATGGGGAATGCCCAGAGCGAGGTGAAAGAGGCGGCAGATTATGTGACCGGATCCAATGACGAGGATGGGGTGGCGAAGGTGATTGAGAAGTTTATGACAGAAAATGGCGAAGAAGATTCCAAGCCGGCGAAAAGCCTGCCGCAGAAATGATGAATGGCTGGGAATAGCGATGTATGATTTGATTTGAAGGTGTTGCGCGCTGGAACCATGCAAGAAGCAAATGACCCATTTGCTTTTGCATGGTTTGCGCTGGCTGCCGACTTTGCTTTTGCATGGTTTGCGTTGGCTGTTAGTTTTCTTCCCGTCTTCCCTGGCGTAAAAAGTAACGGTATCTATGGTAGATTCTGTCGATTTGGTCGGAGGAATAGTCATCTTCAAATTCCTTTTCCATCTGGGCAATATAGATTTCTTGCTGGGTTTCCAGGGTTCTCTCTAGCAGTTCGTTTGCCAGTAAATCTACGTCCTTTTTTCGCAATAGCATAGTAACGCTCCTCCTTGCATTCATATTGTTGGAATTATTTTTTCCGTACAAGTCTATTATTATTCCACGAAAAAAATAACCGCAAAGTCTGGGCTGAATATAGAAAGGTGAAAGATTAAAATGAGAGATATACGAAAACCGGAATTTATGGCGAATATTTCCTCCAAGGGGCATCAGCCCATCTTGGAGATTTTGATTGCTCTAGCAGTGTTTTTTGTGGGGAGCATGCTGGGGAGTTTTGTGCAGATGCCTGCGCTGATGGTGTATCTGCTGGGTAACCGGGAATATCAGGAGATGGTTTTTTCTGGCAGGATGAATATAGAGAAGGTGATGGACTTGCTTCAGAATGTCCCCCAGTGGATTACCATTGTGCTTCTGGTGGGGGAACTGGGACTGATACTGGTGGTGTTCTTGTACTGCCGCTTTTTGGAAAAAAGAAAACTGTCTACCCTAGGGTTTCGGAAGAAAGGCTGCGTGCTCAGCTATCTGAAGGGCATGCTTCTGGGGAGTTTGCTATTTGGTGCGGCATATTTGGTCTGCTTTATCTGCGGCAGTCTCACCGTAGGGGGGATGGATTTTTCTGGGGAGACGCTTCTGTATGTGGCTGGTTTTTTTCTGGGATACCTGATTCAGGGCATGGCAGAGGAGGCACTTTGCCGGGGATATTTGCTGGTATCCCTGTCCCGGCGGTGCTCCATGACATTGTCCGTGGTGCTCAGCTCATTGTTTTTCTCCATGCTGCATGGAATGAACTGGGGAATTACTTTGCTGGCCTATGTGAATCTGTTTCTCTTTGGCGTTTTCATGGCGCTGCTCTTTATCCGCTGCGAGAATATCTGGATTGTGGGTGCAGTGCACAGTGTATGGAATTTTGCTCAGGGCAATCTTTTCGGAGTGCAGGTGAGCGGCATGAAGACGCAGCCCTCTTTGCTGCACAGCAAAATGGCAGAGGGATGGGAATTTGTAAATGGTGGAGCCTTCGGCATGGAGGGGGGGATTGCGGTCACATTAGCACTTGGCGCGGCACTGGGAATCCTTCTGTTTTCTATGAAGAAGCATGGCTATTTTGTGGAGGTGGCACCTGGGGATGGAAATCAACCGCCCCGGGATAATCATTGGGGGGATGGAAATCAGCCGCCCCGGGATAATCAGCGGGGGAATGGAAATCAGCCGCCCAAGAATATATCGGGAGGATTTCCATTTCGGAATGTGTCAGGTCTGGACGAAGAGGGGAAGCGGCAACCGGAAAATGCTGGTTATGAGAATATGGGGCTGAACCCGGAGGAGACGCCATGGCGGCCCAAAGAAGGGGAAGGAATGGAGCAGGGTGCTGCTACTGGATTTGATCAGTCATATTTTAAGGATTGACAATAGGAGAGGTTTCGGATAATATATATTCTGGATTAGTATTTGACAGTTTTTAATGTAGGCTTTGCTCTGGAAGGGAACATCCTTTTCAGAGACGTAGAGCCTGTAACATTGGCAAAGGGTACATATATGGAAATGGAGGTAGGTTATGGCACAGAATCCAGTTGTGACAATTGAGACGAACGCAGGCGTAATCAAAGCAGAGTTATATCCGGAGGTTGCTCCGAATACTGTAAATAACTTTATATCCCTGATTCAGAAGGGGTTCTATGACGGCGTAATCTTTCACAGGATTATAGAGGGCTTTATGATTCAAGGCGGAGATCCGGACGGCGTGGGCACTGGTGGTCCTGGCTACCATATCAAGGGTGAGTTTTCACAGAATGGATTTGAGAATAATCTGCTTCATTCAGCGGGAGTTCTCTCCATGGCACGTTCCCAGATGCCAAATTCCGCTGGCTCCCAATTTTTTATTATGCACAAGGATGCGCCCCATCTAGACGGCGCATATGCTGCTTTTGGAAAAGTGACCGAGGGGATGGATGTGGTAGATGCCATTGCCACCACTCAGACGAATTATATGGATGCGCCTGCGGAGGAGCAAGTGATGACCAAGGTAACGGTGGAAACCTTTGGGGAGACTTATCCTGAACCAGAAAAGTGCTGATGTACTGTATCATTGACATTCAGGCAAGCCGGAGGCTTCCCATGTAAATGTGATCGTATGATTGATGTGAGCAAAGCCATGCAGATGTTGGAAGTCGCATGGCTTTGCTTTAGTTTATATGTACGAATCTTGATGATTCTTATGCCTTGTGATAAAATCCCTGGGATTTCAAAGTTTGGCGGCAGGACTTCTCTATGACCGTGAATAATAACTTCTGGAAACAGAATTTTCAAATTTATTTCACAGAAAGTTGACATTCCCATGTTACCATGATGCAGAGTAGTGAATTATTTGTAGCATTTCATGGGAGGACGGGGCGTGATTGAGGTTAAAAATCTAGTCAAATATTACGGAAGGCACAGGGCGGTAGATGATCTGTCCTTTGTGGTGGACACGGGAAAGGTGGTGGGATTTCTGGGACCGAATGGGGCTGGGAAATCCACCACCATGAATATGATTACCGGATATATTGCCCCCACATCCGGCAAGGTATTGATTGATGGCATCGACATGGAGCAGAAGCCGGAGAGGGCGAAGGAGAATATCGGCTACCTTCCTGAGATTCCCCCATTGTATCAAGACCTACGGGTGCGGGAGTATCTTGTATTTACGGCGGAATTGAAGAAGATGGGCAGGAAAAAGCGGGATGCCATGGTGCACGACGTGATGAAGAAGACGGGCATAATGGATGTGTCAGAACGGCTGATTCGTCATCTGTCCAAAGGATACAGACAGAGAGTGGGGCTGGCGGGGGCTTTGGTGGGCGATCCCGATATCTTGATTCTTGACGAGCCTACGGTGGGGCTGGATCCGGGACAGATTATGGAGATGCGGGAGCTGATTCGGAATCTGAGCAAGAATCACACTGTTTTGCTAAGTTCTCATATTATGCAGGAGATTTCTGCTGTCTGCGATGAAATTCTCATTATCAATAAGGGAAGGATGATGGCTTCGGGCACGCCGGAGGAACTCACTAGGCAGATCCGCAAGAAAAATGGAATAAAGTGCGTGGTTAAAGGGGAGAGAGGAAAGATTCTCCCGGCCTTGCATGCCTTGGAACAAATCCGGCAGATTGAGGAAGTGCAGGAGTCTGGGGAGGAAGGGCTTGTTTCACTGATTATCCATGGAGAGGAGGAAGGGGTAGTCAGGGAGCAGATATTTTTTGCCATGGCGAGCCTTTCCTGTCCTATCTATGAGATGACCAATCCTAATGCGTCCCTAGAGGAGGCCTTTTTGGCTTTGACTGAGGACGAGGCTGAAAAACAGGAAGAGGACGGACAGTTGGAAGAGGAGGTGGGATAAATGCTTGCAATATATAAGAAAGAGCTTCGGCAATATTTCTGCTCCATGGTTGGCTTTGCTTTTCTGGCATTTTTTCTTGCCATTGTGGGGGTTTATACTTGGGCATATAATTTTGCCGGTGGTTTGGGAAACTTTGAGGAGACTTTGGGAAGCCTTTCCTTTTTATTTGTAATATTGGTACCCATTCTCACCATGCGCCTTCTGGCGGAGGAAAACTACCAGAAGACCAACCAGCTTCTGCTGACGGCGCCTGTATCTATTGTCAGAATTATACTTGCTAAATATTTTGCTGTTCTCACCTTATTCCTAGGGGGGACTTTGATGATTTCCTGCTATCCGCTGATTATCCGCTCCTATGGGACGGATGTGCAGTTGGCTTCGGCATACAGCAGCATTGTGGGATTTTTTTTGCTGGGGGCTGCCTGCATCGCAGTGGGCATGTTTATCTCCTCCCTGACGGAAAGCCAAGCCATTGCGGCGGTAGTTACTTTTGTGGTGCTCTTGCTGTCGTTTCTTATGACGAATATCAGCGGGATGCTTCCTGGGGATGGCCTGACACAGTGCGTGATTCTGTCCTTTCTGTGGGCATTGCTGATGATTTTGGGGCAGAAGGTGCTAAAAAGCGGGAAGGTAGCCTTGGTGCTAGGAGTATTGGGGGAGGCGGCAATCTGGGTGATCTATTTTGTGAAGTCCTCTCTCTACGAGAGCCTGGCCACGGCAATTATGAATATGCTGGCCATCTCTTCTCGTTTTGACGATTTTCGATATGGTATTTTGAATTATGATTCCGTTGTCTATTATCTCACCATCGCATGTCTCTTTGCATTTCTTACGGTGCAGATACTAAAGAGAGCGAAATCCGGTGTATTCAATGGCATTGTCAGCGGGCTGTTCATTGCTCTGGTGGTGGGTGCCAATCTTTTCTTCGGGAAGGTAAATCCCTCTACGGATTTCAGTTCCGGTAGTCTCTTTACCCTGACGAATGATACGAAGAAGATGGCAAAGCAGATGAAACAGGATGTGATCATCTATTATATGGTGGAGGATGGGCAGGAGACGGAATATATTAACAAGGTTTTGCGGCAGTATGAAAAGATTTCCCGCCATATTGCCATGAAAAAGGTAAATCCCGTAGATAATCCCGGCTTTGCGGGGAAGCAGGGGGTGGAGGGGGAGGTGTCCTCCAATGACGTGATTGTGGTAAATCACCAGACCAAGGCATCCCATCATGTGACGGCCTCGGAGATGATGCCCGTAGAGACGGACTATACCACTGGGCAGAGTGAGCAGTTTCTAGATGTGGAGGGGCAGATAACATCTGCCATCCAGCGGGTGACATCTCAGGATAGGAAGAAGGCCTATGTCCTTGCCAGGCATGGGGAATACCAACTGGGAGATACCATTTTGGAAGCCCTGGATAAGATGAACATGGATACGGAGGAATTGGAACTGGCTACGGTGGAGGAGGTGCCGAAGGATTGCCAGCTGCTGATTATAAATGGGCCGGAGACGGATATCAGCAAGGAGGAGAAGGAGCGGATACTCAAGTATCTGAGAGCGGGAAATGATGCTATTTTAAACGCTGGCTATTCCGAGGAAAAGACACCGAATTATTATGAGATTTTATCTTATTATGGCGTGAAGGCAGAGAGTGGGTGCGTCTTTGAGGGGGCGGGAAATTACATGAATGCTTCCAACTATATTGTTCCCCGGATAACTGACAGCACAGGGATTTTGGAGGATATACAGGGATATATCGTCTTTCCCTACTCTTGCGGGCTGTCTGAAAAAGCAGAGTCTGAGCGGAGGGATACCCTTGCGGTCACGGAACTTCTTGCCACGTCTCAGGAGAGTTATCTGAAGAGGGAGCCTGTAGCGAATCATCTGCAGAAGGAAAAAGGAGACGGTAAGGGACCTTATTCTCTGGGATATTCTGTGCAAGAAAAAGTAGATGGTAAGGAAACCAATCTGATTGTGTTCGCCTCGTCGGGCGCTTTTTCCGAGGAGTTTGCCGGGCTGCCCCAATTGGAGGATGCCAGTGTCTTTAAGAAGGCAGTCAGCGCCCTGAGCAAGTCTGAAGTGAAAGAGGTGTCTATTGACAGGAAGAGTTTTTCCTTTTCCTATATTTCCGTGCCGCCCTCCAGGCAGCTTTTGTGGGCGGCCACACTGATTATATTCATTCCGGGAGGGCTGCTTCTGGCGGGATTTCTGATTTGGTTCTTGCGACGGCGGAAGTGATACCTTGAAAAGAGAATAAGTTTCCGTGAAGACTTTGGTTAGTGAATGGCGACGAATGTTTCCCAGTGGCAAAAATGGTTCTATTTGACAGAAGGACAGGAATAGGATAAAGTTGTAGGAGAGCAAAGGAAGATGGAATCATGGGAAAAATAAATCGTAGAAAGAAGAAAGTGCGTCAGATCAGATGGATTGCTATTTTGACACTGCTGGTATTCTGCATGCTTTTGTGGGAATCTGGCCCGATTAAGAAAAATTCTACGGTCCAGAGCATAAAACTGCTGGGAAGATTTTCCGCTACTCCCGCACCCAAAAAGAAGGATGCTTCCAAGCGGAAGGAAAAGAAACTGAAAATCCGGGTGCTATTGAAGACCACGGGGTTCGCCAGCCTGTTTCACAAGGACATTTCCCTAGTCTCTGACCAGAAGTATACCGTGACGATAGACGGTGAGGAGACTGGGTATGACGGAGGGAAGAAGGTGGTCTTTCGCAGCAGTGACAGACAGTGGAAGGGAAAGAAGATTGTAATCAATCCGTCATCAGGGAAAAGACTGCAGATGCTGTCTATCAAGCGACAGGACAGATGTCCCAAATATCGGGGCAGGATAGAGCTTAGGTGGAAAAAAAGTGGCTTTTTGGTTTATAATATCCTCTCTCTGGAGGAATATCTCTATGCGGTGGTGCCCAGCGAATTGTCCACCAGCAGCGAGATGGAGGCATTAAAAGCCCAGGCAGTGTGTGCTAGAAGTTACGCTTATAACCAGATGAAATCCCATAGGTATGACAAGTATCATGGGGATGTGGACGACAGCGAGGCATTTCAGGTGTATAATAATGTGCCCGAGGACCGCCGTTCCAGGGAGGCGGTAAAGAGCACCAGCGGGATGGTGCTGACCAAGGATGGTAAGGTGGTACAGACGTATTATTATTCCACCTCCTGGGGATGCACGGCAGATGGCAGGGATGTGTGGAACACAGACAGCGACATTTCCTATCTGCGGGGAAAGCTTCAGGTTATCGAGGATAGCCAGAAGAATATGGGAAAAAAGGAGGAAGACCTGTCAGGGGAGGATGCTTTCTTGTCTTTCCTCCGCCGTCCGGGGTGCGAGACCTATGACAGCGAGGCGTCATGGTATCGCTGGAATGTGTCCATCGGGCAGGATAGTCTTTCTGTCAGGATTGACAATCTGCTGTCTGCCTGCTATAGTCAGAATCCTTATCTGGTGCTGACCCAGACTAAAAGTGGCAAATATGTGAAGAAGCCTTTGAAACCCATGGGCACTGTCAGGAAAATCAGGGCAGAGCACCGTGCGGACAGCGGCTTGGTGACAGAGGCCGTAATCGTGGGTTCAAAAAATGTGGTAAAGATAGTGACCCAGCACAATATCCGAAAAGTCTTTGCCCCTCTTTACGAAAAGATTACATACAATGATGGGGAAAGCCATACCACAATGTCCATGCTGCCCAGTGCCGCATTCTGCGTCGGCACGGTGACGGAGGGGGGAGAGGTTTCCTTTCTCTTTACCGGGGGCGGACTGGGACATGGGGCGGGTCTTAGTCAATGCGGGGCGGCCCGCATGGCGAAACTGGGGAAGGGATATCAGGAAATCCTGCAGCACTATTTTGCCGGAACAGAGTTGATGGATATGATAGACATATAGAAAATTTGCGGGAAAGGGTTTCCAAAGGCGATGTACTTCGATATAATAATGAGAGGCGGAAATATGGTTTTTCTGTCCAGAAATTTATAAGATTAAGTTTTCGAAATTTGGATGAGAAAGGGAGATATGACGATGCATATGTTTCAGAAAGTGAATGTGGACCAGTTGGATGTAAATCCTTTTCATATGATTGGAAAGGATTGGATGCTGGTGACGGCTGGCAATGAGGAGAAGGCAAATACCATGACGGCTTCCTGGGGTGGCGTGGGCGTTATGTGGGGGAAGAATGTGGCATTTGTATTTATCAGGGACAGCCGCTTTACAAAGGAATTTATTGACCGGGAGGGAACGTTTTCCTTGAGTTTTCCTTCAGAGAAGTATCGGAAGGAAATGAAATTTCTGGGAACGGTGTCCGGCCGGGATGAGGATAAAATTCAGGAGTCCGGGGTGCATGTGGGATATATGGATGGCATCCCTTACATTGACGAGGGAAGCATAATTTTGACCTGCCGGGTGATGTCCCAGACGCCTATTAGGAAAGAAGATTATCTAGACGAGAGCATTGAAGGTACATGGTATGCTTCCGGGGACTATCATAAGATGTATATTGCAGAGATTATCGGCGCATATGCAAGGTAAGGGCATTCTGATGGATTCCGGCTGCAGTGGCATCCATGAGCGCATGTGAAGATAAAATGATACATTTCTGCCTATTTTTCGCCTTATAGATATAGTATGTTGCCTTATAGAAAGTTACTTGTCGCAGTGATAGGTAAGGGGATGTGCTGCGATATAGTGACGATGCAACGCATAGTAATATTTTATCCTTGTCATGTGCCCTCCCCCATAGGGAAATGATGGAAAAGAGTTTTTTTCGGACAAAAAGGTTGACGATGGGAGTATAGAGTGTTACTATGGATTTGTCAAATTATCTATTATATTAAAGGAGGAAGAGACACTATGAGATTTAGTAAAACATCGCAGAAAGTATTTTCTATCGCAATGGCTGCCGTTGTAGTAGCTGGGGCTGTGACAGTTCCTGCACCTAAGAAAGCAGATGCGGCTTCATATAGGGCTGCGCTCTATATGCAGACAAATAACTATTACAACCGTGACACGCTCACGAACAGGAATACCTGCAAGGGTATCAAGCTGAAGACTGGCGCGCAGATTAAGGGTACCAGCGCTTCTGACAAGTCATTCAAGAGCAAGGGCAAGTTCAGCTTTACCGTGTCGCTGAAGGGCTTCAAGAAAGTGAAGAAGGCAAAGAAGTTCAATTATTTAGGCGTTTCTACTACGATGCCTGGAAAAATGAAGAAGAAGGTTAAGAACGTAAAGATGGTCATCAAGGTTGACGGCAGGACTGTTAAGACGATCAAGAACCCTGCAATGGAGCCGCAGAAAGGTACTGCTGGCACGGTGAACTTCTTGGCAGTGAATAAGGATAATCCTCAGGCTCAGAAGAAGTGCAAGAGCATTAAGATGGCTAAGAAGACTATTTCTATTACGGTATCTGGTAAGATTAAATAATTTGACAGATAGTTATGGGACTAGGATAGAATGAATGGAAATGTTTTTTCTAGAAAGTTCTTTACTTATGAAAAATGCCTTGCGGGACTTTTGTTCCGCAAGGTTTTTTCTATGCATAGTGGCTTTTTGAATGAGGATGAATATGGATAATCAGGGGAAATTTTTGGAGATGCTGCAGGAGATGAAAGAAATAGCTGCGGCTCAGCAAAATAAAATGACTAGGGAAGAGATTGCCCGGTATCTGGCGGGCAGCTCCCTGTCGGAAGAGCAGATGCGGGCGGTGTATCAGTATCTGGGGGAGAACGGAATTGCGGTGGAGGGGTACCAATATATTTCCATGGCAGAGGAGACATCTCAGAAAAACAATGCCGGGCAGATGTGCGGGAATGAGGAAGCAGGGGAGAAGTCTGCCGGGAAGGCATGTGGCAAAGCTGGGACGCAGGAACGGGACGCAACTAGGGGACAGGAAAATCTGCGGATGTACCAGCAGGAACTTTCCGGAATCGTGGGGGACTTGGATCAGGAGGAGGATATGATTGTCTCATTCCTGAAGGGAGAGGATGGCCTGAGGGATTCCTTGATCAAGATGCGCTTGGCTCGGGTGGTGGAACTGTCTGAAAAGTATGGGGGATGCTCTGTTTCTAGGGATGAGATTATCGCTGAGGGCAATAGGGGCCTGATGGAGGCTATGGGGATTATAGAGTGGAATCGGGGAGACTTTCTTCGCGGGGACGGCACCTTGGATAGAGAGAAGTTTTTTGGCACGTTGGATATGGAAGTGGTTCATGCCATGGAAAGTTATATTGATGGGGAGACGGCATCCAAGGATTGGGAGCGCGCCATGCTGGCTAAGGCCAATCTTTTGCATGAGGCTGCGAAGTATCTCGCAGAGGAGATGGGAAAGATGCCTGATGTGTGGGAACTCTCTGAATATACGAAGATTGAGCCGGAGGAAATTCGCAAGATTATGGGCCTGTACAAGAATGAAAGCGTGTAAGGAATGAAGATTTCCTAAGGCAATGCGAATGTATGATTCGCACGAAAAAACCGTGCCAAGGAAAATCTAAATCATTTCTAAGAAGAATGCAAAACCGGCATTCTTCTCATGGATTGTTTGTGCCAGCAAAGCTGGCATGATGGGAAGTGTGAAGTAAACAGTGAGAGGATGAAATAGATGCTGGAAGAAATTGTTGCCCCGCTGCTCGCTTGGTATGGAGAGAATAAGCGAACGCTGCCTTGGCGGGAGGACAGGAATCCTTATCATATCTGGCTGTCGGAGGTTATGCTGCAGCAGACTAGGGTGGAGGCGGTGAAGGGGTACTATGAACGCTTTCTGGACAGGCTGCCGGAGGTGGGGGATTTGGCTGCCGTGCCGGAGGATGAGCTGATGAAGTTGTGGCAGGGGCTGGGATATTATAGCAGAGCCAGAAATCTAAAGAGGGCGGCGGCCATGATTATGGATGACTACGGCGGAGTGTTCCCGGAGGAGTATGAGGAGATTCTGCGACTTCCCGGCATTGGCGCATACACGGCAGGGGCGGTGGCTTCCATGGCATTCGGGAAGGCCGTGCCTGCCGTGGATGGGAATGTATACCGGGTCTATACCAGGCTGGTGCGGGAGAGCGGGGATATCACCCGGGGAAGAGTTCAGAAAGCCATTCGGGAGGAAATCGGTAAAATTATGCCCCCGGAGGCGCCGGGAGAGTTCAATCAGGCGTGGATGGATTTGGGAGCCGGCGTGTGCATCCCGGTAGGGGATCCTCTGTGCGGGAAATGTCCTCTGGCAGAGCAGTGTGAGGCAAGGAGGGCCGGAGATGCGATCCTGTATCCCAACAAGCCAAAAAAAAAGCCTAGGAAGCGGGAGGAGAAGACTGTATTCATTCTGGAATACCAAGGCAAATATGTATTGCAGAAGAGACCGGAACAGGGGCTTCTGGCCGGGCTGTGGGAATTTCCCACCCAGGAGGGGCATTTGAGCCTGGAGGAGGCGGGAATGCTTCTGCGGGAGTGGGGGGCCTGGGGGGAGGAAGTGGAACTACTTGGCTCGGGAAAGCATATCTTTACCCATATAGAATGGCACATGCTTGGGTATTTGGTGCATTTGAGGCAACTGCCTTGGAAGGAAACTGAAAATCTGGTTTTGGCATCTCGGGAGGAAATCAGAAGGGATTTCAGCATTCCCTCTGCTTATGGAGTGTATTTAGAACAGTTGATGTCGTAAGAGGCTGTAAAAGGAATAGAAGCAGTCTACAAAAGTAGTGCTTAGAAAAATGGGGAAGTACACAATATTTAGTGAAAAAGCAAGAAAAAATCACAAGATATAGTGGACTTTTTTGGTGTCTGATGTTATAATCTCTCTTGTGCCTATAGGGTTGGAGAAGGAACTTGGCCACGGCCATGGAGTGGGCAGTTATGTTTTTGGTCGGGGAGAATGCATTGATTATGATGCATTTAATAAGTGAGTACATGGGGCTTACCTAAAAGGAGGAAGAATTTCGGATGAAGGTGACGAAGAGAGACGGGAGAATCGTGGATTACGACCGGAATAAGATTATTATTGCCATTCAGAAGGCGAATGCAGAAGTGGACCGCTACGAGCAGATGACGGAGGAAAAGATTGAGGCTATCGTAGCCGGCATTGAAAATGTCCATGCGGACAATCTTCTGGTGGAAGATATTCAGGATATGATTGAGCAGAAACTGATGAGCGAGCGCAAATATGAGCTGGCAAAGAAATATATTATCTACCGCTATACCCGTCAGATGGTTCGCCAGGCAAATACCACGGATGATTCCATTATGAGCCTGATTAAGAATAGCAATAAGGATGTGATGGAAGAAAATTCCAATAAGAATGCCTATATTGCTTCCACCCAGAGGGACTTGATAGCCGGGGAGGTGTCCAAGGACCTGACTAAGCGGGTGCTTCTGCCGGAGAAGATTGTGAAGGCTCATGAGGAGGGGATTCTTCATTTTCACGATATGGATTATTTCCTGCAGAGCATTTTCAACTGCTGCCTGATCAATATCGGGGATATGCTGGAAAATGGCACCGTGATGAATGGAAAGTTGATTGAGAGCCCGAAGAGCTTTCAGGTGGCTTGCACGGTGATGACCCAGATCATATCTGCAGTGGCTAGTTCCCAGTATGGCGGGCAGTCTGTTGACGTGAGGCATCTGGGAAGATATCTCAGGAAGAGCCGTAAGAAATATGAAAAATATTATCATAAGAAATATGGCGACAAATTCAGCCGGGAGGTGCGGGATGAACTTGTGAAAGATCGTCTGCACGATGAACTCAAGTCCGGCGTGCAGACCATCCAGTACCAGATCAATACCCTGATGACCACAAATGGACAGTCGCCCTTTGTGACGCTGTTTTTGAATCTGGATAAGAATGACCCTTATGTGGAAGAGAATGCCATGATTATCGAGGAGATTCTCAACCAGCGGATTGAGGGAATTAAGAATGAGAAGGGCGTATACGTCACTCCCGCATTTCCCAAGCTGGTCTACGT
>CASGVX010000019.1 GCA_949346185.1 uncultured Lachnospiraceae bacterium | reverse complement strand
CATTTCGAGCAATTTCCTATACGGTTAAAAAAGGGAATGCCAGCGCATTCCCTTTACTGCCACATTTCGAGCAATTTCCTATACGGTTAAAAAGGTATTGCAGCAACTCCATTATAAAACAAATGTTCCATTGCTCCAATACCTTTTTTCATTTTTTCTAAATGTTTTTATCTCTATTACAACTCACCATCATTCATCCCCATTTCTCACAAGCGAGTTTCACGAGACAGCACATTTTCATTTCTGCAGCTGTGAATAGCAACCTATCTCTTTTTATTATTCACCGAGACAATCTGTACCTTGCAGGCCATCTTGCAGCCATTCACGTAAGCGTACACGTAAGTGGTGCCAATCCCTCGGCCCGTTATCCTTCCGTTTTCCACAGAAGCAATCCTGTTATTAGCAGAATACCATGTGATATTTGCCGATGTGCCGATGACCGTCAGGGTCTCTGTATCATATTGGCGCATGCGCACGGAAGTCTTGTTGAGGGAAACCACGTTCACCGTCACCGTGCTGGTCACCCCGCTAGTAGCCGTTATCGTTACCGTGGCAGTACCAGTACCCACTGCCTTCACCGTTCCCGTCTTAGTCACCTTCACCACTCTGGTATTGTCGGAGGCGAATTTGATGCTGTCTGAATGGTTATCCGGCAATGTAGTGTATGCCAGCTTCGCGCTGTCTCCCCGCTTCATGGTCAATTCAGACTGAGCCACTACGATGCTGGATGCGGGAACCGGCTCAATCACGCTCACATAGCATCTGGCCGACTTATTGCTACCATCCGTGGCCTTTGCCGTAATATAGACGGAGCCCTCAGATATGCCCGTCACCGTGCCATTGCTGAGCACCGTGGCAACCTTCGTATTGGAAGAAGTCCATTTCAGTTTCTTGATGGATGCCTTTTTCGGCCTCACCGTAGCCTTCAATTTCATGGTTCTTCCGATATAGCATACTCCATACGTCTTATTCAAGCGGATGCTGGTGATGCGCCGAATCACCGTGACGCGACATTTCGCCGTGGCTTTCTTGTCTGTGGTCTTGGCAGTGATAATGGTAGAGCCTACCCGCTTGCCCTTGACCTTGCCAGAGGTCTTTCCAACCGTGGCAATCCTTTTATTCTTAGAGGTAAATCGAACCCCTGGCTTCTTGGTATTATTGGTCCATACCGTCTTCTTCAACTTATAGGTCTGACCGATATTGATGCGAATGCTCCTCTTATTCAATTTCAGCGTGGAGCGAAGCTTCGCCACTTTCACGGTACAGGTTGCGCTAATGTTGTATTTCGTCAAGGTACAGGTAATCCGGCAAGTTCCTATTTTCTTTGCCTTCACCTTTCCTGAGGAAGATACCGTAGCAATCTTCTTATTGGACGTAGTCCATTTCGCCGTCTTGTCTGCCGCAGCAGGCGTTACGATTTTCTTAATGGTAAAGCTCTTCCCCACTGCAATCTCCCTGCTTGAAGGGGACAGGGACAGTTTGACGCCGGGAATGACCGTGACCGTACAGGTCTTCGCCTTGATATCTCCCACATTTTGTACCGGCGTACATGTGATGACCGTAACGCCAGCCTTCATGCCGGTAACCTTGCCGTTCGCCTCAACCTTCGCAATGGAAGAATCCATTGATTCATACAGGATATTCTTATCCGATGTATTTTCCGGCTGGAATGAGGGAACGATATTGAAACTCTTGCCAATCTGTATCGTCTGGCTGGTGGGGGAGATTTCAAATCCCGTGGCGGGAATGACTTCCCCGGTGACCCTCACGAGACAGCTGATTACCTCCTGAGGCCCGATATCATCCGCCCAACAGGTAATGACTGCCAATCCACCATCCTTCACGCCTGTAATCAGTCCCGTGCTCTCATCCACCGTCACCACGTCCGTGTCAGAGGATCTGAAATGCAATGTCTTATTGACATTTTCATCCGGGTCAAAGAGCACCTTCAACTGGTACGTCCCTTTCTCGGGAACTTCCACATTGGTCTCCTCAAACTTAATGGATAGCAGACGGTCCCGCACATTCACCTTGATATATGCCTGGGCTGGTTTGCCGCTATGGTTGACACCCTCCACCAATACGGTAGCCGTGCCAACTCCCAGTGCGGAGATGGCGCCGGTCTGGTCTACGGAAACCACGTCCTCTCCCATGACAACGCTCCAAGTCAATGTGGAATCAGAAGGATTTTCCGGCTCGATGGTGGTAGCCACCTGATATACATCGCCCTTGATCATATCCAATTCCGACACATCCGTATTAATCTTCGTCACCGGATCTTCCTTAATGGTCAGGCGGCATCTGGCGGAAACTTTGTTGGGATTGTGCTTCGGCTCTACATATATAATTACCGTACCCTCTGTCACCAGAGTCAGCACGCCAGTCTCCTCCTCTATGGTGGCAATGACATCATCCCTGTTGGGATCGTCATTTACCAGAGACCACACAAGTTCCGTGTTGGTGGCATTTTCCGGCAGATAGGTCGCCTTCATGAACACGAAGGGATTTGCCATGGTCGTCACATATTCCTCGCCCTGAACAATGCTGATATCCGTAATGGGCGCCGTCACCGTCACCACGCAGGTGGCATAAGTTCCATTATCCCTATTATATGCGGTGATTACTGCGCTTCCCACTTTATCAGTCGCCGTCACCTCCGCTGAAATATTTCCATCGTTTGCCTGCACCGTCATCAGGCTTGTGTCGGAGGACAGCCAGTCAATATTGGCATTTTTCTTATCTATATTGGTATGCAGCGTCACTGTCTGCCCAGCCTCGATGGTAACATTTTCTTCCTTGATATTGAAATTCGTAGGTGCCTTGATGACAGTAATCTTACAGGTGGACACCCAAGTGACGCCTTGGGTATCCGTCCAAGCCAGCGTAACCCTGGCCGGAGAGTTGGCCGGCGTCTCGCGTCTTGCCGTCACTGTCACATACTGTCCCTCGCTGCTGCTCAATTCCAGAAAATTCTCATCACTCACCGACCATTTGAACTGAGATGCCTCAGCCACCGCATCGGAAGCAATAATGCCGTGGAGGTCTAACGTGCTGCCCTCGGACATCATTGTCTCCACAATATTCAAGGTAAATCCATCTGCTACAGTCACCGTTACAATCACGCTGTTGTGATCCGTGGGAAATCCCGGAATGATTCCATCAGGATTCACGCCGGAATTTAACGCCACGGACAAGTATCCATGACCCAGCTGCTTGGTAGCTACCTCCATGATTGCCTCATCCAGAGAAATATACGTGGCACTGGCGCTGCCATTCTTATCAATAATAGTAGCAGTGAAGTACTGCTTCAATACATCCAATGGAATATTAAAGGCATCGGAAAGGTTGTAAGTACCGCCCAGGCTGATGGTAACATCCTTGTCTACAAAGTCACAATCCACCTTGGTCAGCAGGTTTACAGGCCCGCACACCGGAGCATTGGTCTTGCTCTCGTCAAAACTTCGATAGACGCCCTTCACGTAAAACTGCACATTGTACTCGCCGGACTTGGCATCCACCCGATAGAAATGCTGCTTTCCAGAACGGACGTAGTAAAGATTGATATCCTCCCATCCATCCCCATGATTTCCTAGGGAATCTCTCACGAGAACGGAATTTTCTCCCGAACCCTTTGAGATGACCCAGACCAATTTATCTGCAATGGCGATCTGGGGGTTTGCATCATTCTCGATGGTCACCTGCACCATATCTCCATTCTTCACTTCCACCGTATTCGGGCTATTCGCGCTGCCGGCCAGAATGGTATTGCCATCCGCAGACTTAATCTGAGGCCGTACGTATACGTTTATCGTATCTGTATATGTATTGGTTCCCTCCGTCCAAGACACTGTCAGAGTGGTGGGACCTGCGCCCACAGCCTGAATCTTTGGGGCGTCGCTCCCCGCTCCCGGCGAAAATCGAATCACGTCCGTATTGGCGCAAACCCACTCTGCCTTGGTTCCATCACCGAAGGTCAATTTCAGGAAATTGTTTCCCGCATCCCCGTCTCCGATGGAAACCGAGGTGTCGTAATTCATAATGAGAGATTTTCTCTCATCCTCCGGATAGATTTTGGAGAGGTTCACGCCGGACACTCCATTCAGATACTCACTGATCGAGAACACCACGTCCAAGGTCATCGTAACGGTATCTGCCGTTCCGTCTGCATGCTTAATCTCCACAGTAATGGCCACCGTACCGTTATTAATCGCCTTGATGACCGCAGACGGCCCGACTTTCGTCCCATCCGCCGCAGCACCCTCGAACTTGGCAATATCGGTATTCGTGCTGGTCCAGGTACAGACATCGTTGCTCTGTATGCCTAGCAGAGTATAGGTATCCGTTGCCCTTCGCATGGTGAACTCGCCACCACTGTTAATCTGATTGCCGGAACTGTCCAAAAAGGTATACTCCGCAGCCTGCGCCTCATTGTGCTGCCACGCAGCAAAAAAGACAGCAAAGACTAGCGAAAATACCGCAGCCAAGGCCAATCCCAGCTTCCATTTCTTTTTCCTCGTCTTCTTCTGACTCATCCCCATCCTCCTTAACATGCCACTGGTGTACTGTAACATTGATACAAACAATAGGCTTTTATCAATGTTATGGCACACTTACTTCCTAATTTTATTTTATCGCCGTACTATGTCAATTGTGTGCTAATCCATTTAAGTATTCACACCGTCATATAATATATCGACATATCAGGGCATAAGATTACTCATCCCAATTATGATAAACGCTCTGCACGTCGTCATCCTCGTCCAAAAGGTCAAGCGTCCTGCGCAGCTGGCGGATATCCCCCTCCTCCGTCAGTGTTACATATGTCTGAGGGAGCATCGTCACCTCCGCACTGGCCATGGCAATCTTCTCAGCCTCCAATGCTTGGTGCACCGCCCCGAAATCGGATGGAGCCGTGAGGATTTCGTAGGAATCCTCCTCCTCGGCAAAGTCCTCCGCCCCTGCATCCAGCGCAAGCATCATCAGATCGTCCGCATCCATCTGGCACTCTTCCTTGTCAATAAAGATCTGTCCCTTCTCGTCAAACATGTAAGAGACGCATCCCTGAGTGCCCACGCTTCCGCTCCCCTTGGTAAAGGCATTCCTCACGTTGCTGGCGGTGCGGTTCTTATTATCCGTCAGTGCCTTCACGATAATGGCCGTCCCATTGGGGCCGTATCCCTCGTAGGTGACTTCCTCATAATTAACGGCATCAATATCTCCCGCCGCCTTCTTAATGCCTCGCTCGATGGTATCATTTGGCATGTTATTCGCCTTGGCTTTGGCAATGACATCCCGAAGCTTGCCATTATTTTCCGGGTCGGGGCCTCCTTCTTTTACCGCCACGGCAATCTCCCGCCCCAGCACGGTAAAAATCTTCCCCTTCGCCGCATCATTTTTCTCTTTCTTATGCTTAATATTCGAAAATTTTGAATGTCCTGACATTTCATCAACCTCATTTCTATGTAATAATTGTTCTGACAGATCGCTACTATTCACAGTTGCCCATCTCTGCATGGGACGAGCCGATGACCGTAAATTGTAACAATTATTTATTTTATCACGTTTGAGGCTATCTGTCCAATTTTATTCGTCAAAGATGGATACAATCTCCCCGTCCAGAATGCGGTTCATATTCTTCACTGCGCAGAAATTCCCACACATGGAGCAGGTATCCTCCTTCTCAGGCTTTGCCTCTGCCCGGTATCTCCTAGCCTTCTCCGGGTCTATGGAAAGATCGAACATCCGCTCCCAGTCCAAATTCTTCCTGGCAGTGCTCATTTCCCTGTCCCAATCCTTCGCCCTTGGAATCCCCTTGGCGATATCTGCCGCATGAGCCGCAATCTTTGCCGCCACGATGCCCTCCTTCACGTCATCCACGTCCGGCAGGCGGAGATGCTCTGCCGGAGTCACATAGCACAGGAACGAAGCCCCATGAGATGCCGCAACCGCACCGCCTATGGCTGCCGTAATATGATCATAGCCCGGCGCCACGTCCGTCACCAGCGGCCCCAGCACATAGAAAGGCGCCCCCTGGCAGATGGTCTGCTGAATCTTCATATTGGCAGCAATCTGATCCAGAGGCATATGCCCCGGCCCCTCGATCATCACCTGGACATTCTTCTCCCAAGCCCGCTTCGTCAGTTCCCCCAAGGTAATCAGTTCCTGTATCTGGGACACATCCGAGGCATCCTCCAGACATCCCGGCCGGCAGGCATCCCCTAGGCTCATGGTCACATCATACTCCTGGCAGATATCCAGAATCCTGTCATAATGCTCGTAGAATGGATTTTCATTTCCCGTCATTTCCATCCATGCAAATATAATGGAACCGCCTCTGGAAACGATATTCGTCAGCCGCTTCATCTCCTTGAAGTGCTTGGCCGTCTCCTTATTAATGCCGCAGTGTATCGTCATGAAATCCACGCCGTCCTTTGCGTGCATCTCCACAATATCAAGCCATTCCTCCGTGGTAATCTCCTTCAGCGCCTTGTGGTAATACACCACTGCATCATAGATGGGCACAGTGCCGATAACCGCCGGACATTCCTCCGTAAGCCTCCTGCGAAACTTCCGGGTATCGCCGAAGGAACTCAGATCCATGATGGCCTCCGCCCCCATGTCCACCGCACTTTTCACCTTCTCCATCTCCATATCCAGATCAGTCCAGTCCCTGCTGGTTCCCAAATTTACATTGATTTTGGTGGACAGCCTGTCACCAATGCCGCAGGGGTCGATGCACCGATGCAATTTATTGGCAGGAATGATGGCCTGCCCCTTCGCCACCAGTTCCATCAGCACATCCCCATCCATATGTTCCTTCTCTGCCACCCGCAGCAATTCCTTGGTCTTAATGCCCTTCCTTGCGGCATCCATCTGTGTTGTGTAATCCATGCTCTCTCTCCTTTTCTGCACCAAAAATGCCATAATCCATTCTTTCTTTTCCTAAAAGCTAACCATAATTACTATTCCCATCCATCTCTTCTTTCAGCAGTCGGTCAATCCTGGCAATCACTCCCTGCACCTCCCCGGTGGAATGAATGGCGCACATCACCGTGTCATCCCCGGCGATACAGCCCACCACCCCCGGCACTTCCAAATTGTCAATGGATGCGGCCACCGCCATGGCCATTCCAGAGATGGTCTTTATCACCAGAAGATTCTCTGCCTGATCCATGGAGAGAAAGCCGTCCTGCAATACTCGGATATACTTGCGGACAAGATCCTGCCCCTTTTCCTGGAGCAGGGTATATTTCTGATGAATCCCGTCTACCGAGATCTTCGTCAGCTTCAGTTCCCGAATATCTCTGGAAATAGTAGCCTGAGTCACCGGAAATCCGGCCTTTTCCAAGCGTTCCGCCAACTCCTCCTGAGTCTCGATGGGATACTGCCCAATCAATTCTATTATCTTCGCCCGGCGCTCTATTTTCATCAGCCCATCCTCTCTTCCCTGTCATGAAAAGCAACGTCATATTCCCCATCATGTCGGCTTCGCCGGCACAAAATGTATTCAATCCCCATTTAATTTCTCCCGCATCCGTTCAAAAAAGCCAACGCCCGCCAGCTTGATTAGCTTCGTCTCCGCACTGGACACCTGGATTTCCAGTTCATCCCCAGTGGCGAGTTCCCCCACATTCCTGCCATCCACGGTAAACACCGCCTGATCTGCGCCAGCCTCTTTCGTCTGCCCGATCTGCAAGTTGATTCTGTCAGCGGCATCCAGCACTAGGCTTCGCTTATTCAAGGAGTGGGCGCAAATAGGCGTCACCACCATGGCATGGGTGCCGGGGGACATCACCGGCCCCCCTGCAGAGAGATTATACCCTGTGGAGCCGGTGGGAGTGGACACAATCAGCCCATCCGCCCGGTACACGTCCGCCAATTCCCCATTCACCATCACCCTGACCGTAATCAGACGGCAATCCCCCCGCTTGCTGATTACCATGTCATTCAATGCATAGCAGGAGGAAACGCTGTGAGCCTGATGAAACATCTTCTGCTCCTTCAGCATAATTCGGCTCTCTACCGTATACTCATCCGCCATGAGACGCTCCAGCGCCTCGTCCATCCTATTCCCCTCCACTTCCGTCAGAAAGCCCAGATTGCCGGTATTGATTCCCAGAATGGGCAAATTCTTATGCACCAGATCGATGGCCGCCTGAATAATCGTGCCATCTCCCCCCAGCACAATGGCACATTCCGTCTCCTCCGGAATATCTTCCATATCTGTGAAATGCCGAATCCCCCCGGAACTCCACATATTGTTATCCAGCACCCGGCAAGAACATCCCCGCCCCGACAGAAATTCTACCATATGCTTTACCTTGCTGGCATTATTGTATTTGTCGCTGTTGGTAATAATGCAGAAATGCCGCATCCTGCCCCTCCTTTCCATCATCTGTCCAGTTCCCCATGGGCGGCCTCCACCACGGAAGCCGCCAGTTCCCGGTATTTCTCCTGAAACGCCTGAGCCTTCGGAGCCTTTTCCAGATAGAGCAGATATTCGATATTTCCCTCCGGCCCCTTAATGGGAGAATACTCCAGATTCAAAATGAAGAATCCCATCTCTAAAGCAAAGCCCATAATCCGCTCCACCACTTCCAAGTGAACCTTTCTGTCCCGGACAACCCCCTTCTTCCCCACCTTTTCCCTGCCCGCCTCAAACTGGGGCTTTACCAGAGCCACCACCCGTCCGCGCTCCCCTAAGAGTTCCCTCACTGGTCCCAGCACCTTGGCGAGGGAGATAAATGCCACGTCAATAGAGGAGAATCCAATGGGATCGGGCACATCTTCCCCTGTCACATAACGGATGTTTGTCTTCTCCATGGAAATTACCCGTTCATCTTGGCGAAGCTTCCATGCCAGCTGGTTCGTCCCCACATCGATGGCGTAAACCTTCTGCGCCCCGTTCTGCAGCATGCAGTCCGTGAACCCTCCGGTAGAGGAACCCACGTCCATGCAAATCTTTCCCGCCAGAGGTACCTGCCACAGTTCCACCGCCTTCTCCAGCTTATATCCCCCCCGGCTCACGTATTTCATGGGCTTCCCTTTGATTTCAATAGATGCGTCTGCCGGAAAAGTGCTTCCGGCCTTGTCCTCCCGCTGCCCCTCCACAAATACATTCCCCGTCATAATCAGCGCCTTGGCCTTCTCTCTGGATTCTGCCAAGGCTCGCTTCACCAGCAGCACATCCAGCCGCTCCTTCTGTTTTTTTTCCACTCTCATGCCCGCCTCATTTCTATCTTTTTAACAATCCCCTCTGCATCCAGACCATATTCCCTCTTCAATTCCGCCACGGAACCATGCTGGATAAAGGCATCCGGCAATGCTATCGGGCACACCCTGACAGAACTATTGGCACGGCACCATTCAGCCACTGCCTGGCAAAAGCCCCCGGTAATCACCCCCTCTTCCATGGGAACCACCAGTTCATGCCCATCTGCCACTTGGCGCAGGCATTCCTCATCCAAGGGCTTGGCGAATCTAGCGTTAATTAGAGATACCTGATATCCCTTTTCCTTCAGCTGCTCCCGCACTTCCACCGCCGTCTCCACCATGCTGCCCAGAGCAAAGAGCGCCACCTGCCTCTCCCGGCAAATCCACTCGCTCTTTCCCAGCACAATGGGTTCCGTATGTTCTTCCAATCCCTGATACGCCGCCCCCCGGGGATAGCGCATGGCCACCGGCGCATCCATCCCTATCCCAAAGCGCAGCATTTCCCGCAGTTCCCACACGTTTTTCGGCGCTATCACCGTCATGCCGGGCATCTGCATCAGGAACGCCAGATCAAAGATTCCCTGATGGGTCTCCCCGTCACTGCCCACCAGTCCGGCTCTGTCAACCGCAAAGACCACCGGGAGCGCATTGATGCACACGTCATGTATGATCTGGTCATAGGCTCTCTGCAGGAAGGTGGAGTACAGAGCTACCACAGGCCTCACGCCCCCTGCGGCCATCCCCGCCGCAAAGGTGACCGCATGCTCCTCCGCAATTCCCACGTCAAAGAAACGGTCAGGATATTCCCTGGCAAACCCTGCCAGCCCGGTGCCGGAAGGCATGGCAGCCGTAATCGCCGCCAATTCTTTATGTTCTCTTCCCAGCCGGAGCATCTCTCCGCTGAAAACCTCCGTGTAAGTAATCGGTCTGCCACCCTGCCGCCGCTCCCTCCCATCCTTGATAAAGAAGGGGGCTACTCCATGGTAGGCAGACGGATTCTTCTGGGCTGGGGGATACCCCTTTCCCTTCTGGGTCATCACATGCACCAGAACGGCCTTATTGGACTTGAGGGCACTGCGAAATGCAGTAATCATCTGCTTAATATCGTGGCCATCAATGGGGCCGATATAGGTAATGCCCATGTCCTCGAAGAGCATGCCCGGAATGAAAAGACGTTTCAATACATCCTTGGCATTGCGAATGCGGTCAGTCAGCGCATCGCCAATCCACGGCGTTTTCTGCAATATCCGCTCCACATCCTCTTTCAGTCCGGTATAATTGCGATTCGTCCGGATTTTGCCTAGATAATTGGACATGCCCCCTACATTTTTGGAGATGGACATCTGGTTGTCATTGAGGACGATGACTAGATTTGACTTGAGCCGGGCGGCATTGTTCAACGCCTCATATGCCATCCCCCCGGACAGAGCCCCATCCCCGATGACTGCAAAAATCTTGTGGCCTTCCCCCCGCATGTCCCTGGCTCTGGCAAATCCCAAGGCCGCCCCCACGGAAGTGGAACTGTGCCCTGTATCCAGCACGTCGCAGGGGCTTTCCTTCCTCTTCGGAAAGCCGCTCATCCCCCCATATGAACGCAGATGCTGGAATCCATCCTTTCTCCCGGTGAGTATCTTGTGGGTATAGCACTGGTGCCCCACATCCCAGACAACCTTATCTTCTGGAAAATGACAGCACAAGTGAAGCGCCATGGTCAGCTCCACCACGCCCAGATTCGATGCCAGATGCCCCCCCGTATGGCTGATACTGCGCACCAAGAAACGGCGGATTTCCCTAGCCAGGGCAGGATAATCCTCGGAATGGATATGATGGATATCATTTTCATTTTTTATCTGTTCCAGTAATTCGCTCACAATTCACCTCCAAACTGACATGCCGCCGATTACTTCTTTCTGTGAATCAATTCCAATATCAGCGTATTCAAAAAAGGATTCTCCCCCGGCAGCTGCTCCAGCAGTTCCAGTGCCTGTCCAGAATATTCCTCCACCATCTCTTTCGCCCTCTCCATGCCATGGATTGTCACATATGTCATCTTTTCATTCTTTTCATCGCTGCCCACGGGCTTTCCCAGTTCCTCCGTGGTACTGGTAACATCTAGGATGTCATCCTGAATCTGGAATGCCATGCCGATGCATGCACCAATCTTCTCCATCCGAGCCACCTGCTCCTCTGTGGCGCCAGCCAGCACAGCCCCCGCCATGAGGGATGCTTCCAGAAGGGCCCCGGTCTTTAACCGGTAAATAAAATCTATCTGGGCCTCCGTCAGGGGCTTTCCCGTCATCTCCACGTCCACCACCTGGCCTCCCACCATGCCCAGCACTCCCGCTTTCTCCGACAGGATTTGAAGCGCATGCAGGGCATTTTCCTTGTTCCGAGCCTGTCCCACGCCCTTGAGAGCCGTCTCATAGGCAAAATTCAGCAGGGCATCCCCCGCCAGAATCCCCATATCCTCCCCAAAAGCCTTATGGGTGGTAAGCTTGCCCCGGCGGAAGTCGTCATCGTCCATAGCGGGAAGGTCATCGTGTACCAATGAATAGGTGTGAATCATCTCCATGGCCGCCATAAACGCCTCCACCACAGACTCCTCGTCTCCGCCAAACAAACGGTATGCCTCCCGGATAAAAATGGGGCGCAGCCGCTTCCCTCCCGCCATCAGGCTATATTCCATGGCCTCGAATATGGTTTTCTGAAAGGAATCCCCCCTCCCCGGCATGCCAGCCTCGCCGGCACAAACATGGGGAAGAAATCCTCTTACCATCCCTTCCACCTCTGCCACCTGCTCCGCCATCCGGCGGGAATATTCCTGCCTGTCCATGATCTCCATCTACTCTTCTCCTCCATTGATGACCTGCAATTTCTTCTCCACCTTGTCGATGGAATCATTGCAAGACTTGATGACCTTCATACCCTCCTCATACTTCTGGAAGGATTCCTCCAAAGTCAGTTCCCCCGTCTGCAGCGCATTGATAATCTCGTCCAACGCCTCAAAGGATTCCTCCAATGTTAATTTCTTTGCCATAATCTACCTCACTTCCGCACATTTATTCCACGCAAGCACTCACAACGCCCTGTGCACGATAAAGCCGCTATTCACACCCGCCCATCCCTTCATGGGATACATCCGCTGACACTCCGCATCGGTCGCTGCCATCCACGCTCTCCACTCGCACCATGGCTCTGCCATCCTTCATGGTCAGGGAAAGACAGTCTCCCTGCTCCATCTCGTCCACTCCCCGAACCTGGGTGCCATCCTCTCTGGATACATATCCATAGCCCGCCTGAAGCTTCTGCAGGGGGGACAGTCCCTTCAATTCTTCAATATACAGGCTCATCTGATGCTTTGCCGATGTCATCTTCTGCTTCATCAAATGCCTGAGCTTGTCCTCCCACTCTCCCAGATACATCCTCTTCTGGGCTATCAGATCCTTCGGGCTGGAATAGCCCAGTATCGCCCGGTACTGGTTCAGCCGCATTCGCTTTATCTCCAGATAATTGCTCATATGCAGATGCAGAGCATGGGCGCACTCCTCCAGCTCCATCTGCAAATCCTGATACTGGTACACCGCCAGTTCCGCAGCAGCCGAGGGCGTAGGCGCCCGCAGATCTGCAGCAAAATCCGCAATGGTGGTATCCGTCTCATGCCCCACGGCAGATATGATAGGTTTCTCGCACTCTGCAATGGCACGAGCCAACGCCTCATTGTTGAACTCCCACAAATCCTCAATGGAGCCTCCCCCGCGGCCAATAATGATGGTATCCACATCCGACCCCTCAAAATACCGAATGCCCTGAATTAGCGTCCGATGCGCCCCCTCCCCCTGCACTCTCGCCGGATAGAGCACGATCTGCACATAGGGATTCCTCCGATGGGATACATGGCAGATATCCTGAATGACCGCCCCGGTCTGAGCCGTCACCACGCCAATTTTCCCGGCATATCTGGGAATCCTCTTTTTTCTCCCCTCATCAAAAAGCCCCTCTGCTAAGAGGCGCTTTTTTAATCGATCATATTCTTCATACAATGCACCCACGCCTTCCTTGACGACAGACGCTGCGTACATCTGATATTTCCCATCCCGCTGGTAGACGCTGATATCCCCCGTCACCACTACGCTCTGCCCCTCCGCCATGCGAAAGTCCAGATTGCTCCGGCGGGAGGCAAACATCACGCAGGACAACTGGGACGACCTGTCTTTGATGGTAAAATAAATATGCCCGGAAGAGTGGTACTTGCAGTTGGAAATTTCCCCCTTCACAGAAATATCCTGCAGGGCATACTCCCTGGCAAACATATTCTTAATATACATGTTGACCTGGGATACGGTGGTTATCTCTCTCATACTGACCTTTCCTTTGCCACGGAAGCCAGCACGCCATTCACGAAGCGGTATGATTTGTCCCCTCCGTAACGCTTTGCCAGCTCTACCGCCTCATTGATCGCCACTCCATCGGGCACATCTTCATCATAGAGAATCTCATACACCGCCAGACGCATTACCGACAGGTCTGCCTTGGGGAGCCTGGATAGGTTCCATCCTTCCGCCTTCTGGCCAATCTTTTCATCAATCTCTGCAAGATGGCCCAGCACTGACTGATATCTTTCTTTCAATGTCTCCTTGGCCTTCTCCGTGACATCCTTTTCTTCCAAACTATCTAGGAACAGATCCGCCTGCTCCATCAAATCCTGCTCCTGATGAAATTCCGTCTGGAACAGCATCAGGTATAAATTCTCTCTAGTCCTTTTCTTTGTCATCAGTCCTATCCTAACTTTCCTTTATTCTTCTGCCAGGCTGACGCCCGCTACCCTCACATTCACCTCCGGCACCACCAGTCCCGTCATGGACTCGATCTGCTGGCTCACTCTCTCCTGCACCTGTCCCAGCACCTTTGGAATGCTGTAGCCGTACTTCATATTCAGATTCATATCCACCCGCACGCATCCCTCTTCCATCATGACTTTCACGCCCTTGGACGCATTCTTCATGCCCAGTTTCC
>CASGVX010000018.1 GCA_949346185.1 uncultured Lachnospiraceae bacterium | reverse complement strand
AAATAATTTCAAGAAATCGCTGCCCATGCCATGCTGGCTATTATAGAAAATCTCTTCATCCACATCTTTTTCCCTGATTACATAGAATTGGAGATTCTCTACCCCTTCCCAAAACTTCTCCTTCTCCTTCAGGGGCACCAGACCATCATCTTCCCCATGGAAGGAAAGAATCCTGGCATGGTTCCGGAACTGGGAATACAGCCTTCTCAGATTATACGCCTCCAGATCGTCAATCCACTGTCGCCCCTGATATCCCACAAAAACATAGAGTTTCTTGCTCTGTCCCGTCCCGGTGTCACTCCACACGCCGCTGCAGATTCTGGGGCGGTACAGATACACCGGATACACCCAGCCGGAATTATCCAGTATCCCGGAAAAAAGATGGGGGCGCAGAGCATTGCACAGCAGTGCCAGATAAGCCCCATGGGAATACCCATAGGCTATGATGCGGTTGGCATTATACTCATATCCCCGGCATTTCAGTATATCTATCACGCCCTTCAATGCCCTCAGATTGTCCAGTGCCTGAAAAAGCCCTAGCTCGCAGAAATCATCTCTGGATTCCTCCTGTTTAAAATGCTCTGTCAAAGCCTCCTCCGGCAAAGGCTCTCCCCGCCTCTGCATCTCCCCCAGCTCCCTAGCCATCCCCCGCATCATCTCATGCACTTCCTGCATGGTTCCAGAGCCCATGAACTGGTAGCCGAAATAATCGCACTCCACCACCACCAGATTCTCCCTGTCGGAAAACTCCATCCGCATCTTCTTATACACATTGGCGCTGGTGTCCCCCTCAAAGCCTGAAATCAGCAGGAGAATCCCCGTATCAGGATTCACCCCTTCCTCCGGCTCCGTGTAAAACACCTGCACCTCCCTCTCCCGGCTGCTGCCAAAATACGGCTGCCCGGCTATCCTCAGCGAATACTCTGTTGCCATGCCTCATCTCCTAACTCTAATCATCTCTATGATGCCATCCTTGGCTTTTGCAGCAATGGGATTTCCCATGCTCTCCTTCCCCAGACTACTTCACCAGAAAGATATCCTGCTGGAACAGCCTGGGAGCATCCCGATACTGCCAGATTTCCTCTATGGGGCGCAGTTTCTCCTCCCCCGCCAATGCCTCCTCAATAAAAACAAACTCCCGATAGATGCCAGACAGGGTATCCATCAGCATGTCATAGTATCCCGCATCATTCCACAGATAGGGGTTAAACTCCACAAGCACGGGGATGTTTCCGCTTTTCAGAGTATTTTTGGCCCCTTTCAGAACTATCGGCTCAAAGCCCTCCGTGTCAATCCAGAGATACTTGATTGCATCCGCCGAGATTCCCCTTTCCGACAGATAGCCATCCAAAGACACCATCTGGATTTCTTCTGATTCCTGCCCGCTGGCGAACACCACGCTGTTGCCCCCGGGATTCTGCGGATTGATATAAATCGTCTTCTGCCCGGATTCCTGAGACAGCCCATAATTCTCTGCAACCGCCGACCCCTCCAGCCCATTCAGCAAAAGATTGGCCCGCAGCAGCCGATAATTCTTCTCTTCCGGCTCAAATGCCAGAATATCCACACCCGTATCAATCTTCTTCTTAAAATAAATGCAGGTAGTCCCAATATTCGCGCCAATATCGATAAAGAATCTCCCCCCGGCCCCATCTGCCGGGTAATACCTCTGCGCCAGCCGGTAAAATGCCTGCATCTCTTCCCTGGCCCAGTTCTCCCCATACATGGCCATGCTGTCCAGAATCACCCTGTCGCTGCTGCTGGCAATATAGGATATCCCCTCCAGGGTGCATGCCACGTATTCCTTATTCCTCTTCTCATTCCACACCTCCATGCGCTTTCTCATATCGCCCTTCAGCAGGTAGAACCCCAAATCATTCCGAGCCACCCACTCCTCCAGTTCCCCTGCATAAACCACCTGCTCCCTGGCAATCCCCAGCTGGGCAAATATGCCGTCAAACTTCCTCCTCAGCTCCTCCTGCCCCGACGGTATGAAGCAGAAAAGATAATCCCAATCCACGGACATGGTATCCCGCAGCATATCATCGATTCCAGTCAGATGCCCCGCCACGGAAATCCTGCCCCCATCCACATTCTCATCCAGCCACTCCAGAGCATTCCCCTGAAAATCCCAGATAAGAATCTTTAATCTCGTACATACTCTACTCATTGCAAATCTCCACCTTTAGCCGATACTGATAAATCCTCAATTCCTCTTCCGGTATCCGGGCATCCATCTCAGACAATTTTCTGAGATATTCTTCCTCCTTGCGGGACAACTCCACAGTATTCCCCCCCATCCGCTCTATGGCGTAGCCGCAGCGCCCCATCATCTCCACCAGCTCCGTCCTAGTAAAGAACTTCAAATGCGTCCTGTCCAGAATCCCTTCATCCCGGTAAGTGAACCTGCCATGCAGCAAAGGCTCCAGCACGGAAATGTGCATGATATTCGGCACGCTGATGACCAGATATCCCCCCGGATTCAGCCACTCCCTCAGTTCCATCAGAATATCCTCCGGATCCCGGAGATGCTCCAGCACATCGCCTAGCACAATGCAGTCAAAACGTCTGCCAAAAGGATTTCGCTTTTCCTGAATATCCCCCTGCACGATATCCAGATAATGGGACGCAAGATTTGCCACGTCCCGATCCAGCTCTATGCCATGCAGCTCTGCATTGGGATAACGGTTTCCAATCTCCAGAAGGGTGGCGCCAGATGCGCAGCCGATCTCCAGCACTGCAAAGGCACTGTTTCCCTCCTCCTCAATATATCCCAGCAGGTCACGCCGCACATGGGAGAAATATCCCCACCTGATTTTCCATTTCTCCTCAAATATCTGCTTATTCCTCTGCAAAATCCTCTGGTATTCCTCACTCCTTGCCCGATTCAGGGCACGGAAGGATGCGCTGCCAAAATGAAAGATAAAGCTATCCCGGCAAAACAGCAAATCCAATCCCTGCTCCAGAAGCTTCATGCTGATATCATCATCTTCATAATTGCCAATGCCGAAACGTTCATCAAATCCCTGCACCCTCTCCCACACCGGGCGGCGGAACATCATGGCAAACCCTACCAGACGCAGCCGCTTTTCGTGCCTCTCTGGAGAGTAGCAGTTATTTCTCCCCGCATACCGGGCGTACTCCTCAATGGAATCATATTTTTCATCTATTTTCTGCCGATTGCCCACCTCATTGGAGCAAGCCCCCACGGCTCCGATTCTGTCCGACTCATACAGAGCCATCCGAAGGTTGTAGACGCTATTTTCCATCACGATGGTATCATTGTTCAATAGAAAAATATCGTTCCCCTCCGCCGCCAATTCCGCTCCCTGATTGCAGGCTGTGGGAAAGCCTCGATTATCATCGTTGAGCAGGGCACGGATGTCCTCCTGCTCCTCCAGCCATTCCCTGGTTCCATCCGTGGACAGATTATCCACCGCCACAATCTCATAACTCCCCCGGGGATGGTTGTGGCGGATGGACTCCACGCACAGCTGGGTCATCTCCAGCTGGTTGTAAGTCACCAGCACGAAGGACACCTTTCGGGGCATCTCCGGCAGAGAAGCCAGAAACGCCCGGTAGCAGTCCTCGATCACGCCGTAATCCTCGTCACTGGCATAGAACAGGGCATTCTCATAAGACAGCGCCGCCTGCTGCATGGCTCCCAGCATCTCCTTGCACTGTGCCAGCATAAAATATAGCTCATAATTCCGCTGATCCGCCTGAATCCCCTGATAGATCACCTCCAGAGCCTTCTCCCACTCCTGCCCCTCCATCAGCCGATTCGCCGCCAATATCTTTTCCTCTGCACTCATTTCCAACGACTCCTTGTCTTCCTGATTCATGTCTTTCCCCATTTCTGAACATATCATTCTATTTGCACCGCCGCTCACTGCCATGCCAGTTCAAACATCATTTCCAACCTCATAGCATACTGATGCCTTTCCTCTATGGCTTTCCGCCCATTGGCGGCGATTTCCCTCCGCTCCTCCTCATGGGCCAGATAGTATGCGATCTTCTCCAGCAAGTCCCTCTGGCTATCGTATACCACCAGTTCCTTTCCAATCTCAAAATACTCTGCCAGTTCCGGCTGGTAGTTTGACAGCAGAAATCCTCCTGCCCCCATAATATCATATACTCTCTGGGGAATGCCAGAAGAAATCGGCCGATTTGTCATATTCAGATTAATCCTGCTGCATTGGAATATCTTGGGCATCATGGTCACGGAATCCGCAATGCCCCTGTTATGAATCCTAGGTATCTCCGAAAGGTCGCTGGCGGTATAGATATCCATGTCAAAATGCTCCGAGATATTCCTCAGCGTCATAATCCGTTCCTGCTCCGTGCACTTCTCGCCAATATACCTGTCAGCAATCAATCCCCCCACATCCTCCACATAATCCCTCGGCAAAGTTCCCCAGTCCGCATACTCCCGAAATTCCCGGCAGAACTCTTCCGTCAGGGAATCGTGGATCAGATCATATCCATGTACATTCATCTGGGCGCGTATGATGCCGTCCACAAATCCCCTCAGATAATCCGGCAGATTTGCAATGCCATTATATAAGCATTTCTCTGAATACGTGGATCCAATGAAAGAAATATCGCACTCATATTTCTGCCGCTCCTCCTCCGTCACCGCTGCGGGGCGCAGCAAGTCAGGGTCGCACCCCAAGGGCATATAGAATATCCCGCCAGGATTGACAGGATGGAACTTCTCATACTGCAGCCTGTCAAAGAGGAACACCCTGTTGCAGCCATTCCCCAAATCCTTGGAATACAGCTGGAGGCTGGGATGATCCACCGTCCAGCACACATACATCTTATGATATAGATTGCAAACCTTAGAGATAACCGGCACGAAATTCACGCTGAACACGCATTCATAATCCTCTCTGTCCAATCTTGCCCCAAACTCCTTCATATAAACCGTATCATAATCCGTGTGCTTCAATTCCTGAGTGAAATAAGCCAACTCATGTCCCAGTTGCAGCAGGGCACGATCCATCCCAGACTCACAAATACTCCCCCACTTGCAAAATAAAATCTTCATGCCAATGCTCCTCGCTCATTCTTTATACATCGCCAATCACAACTCCCCATGCTGCCTTCTAATCCACTCACTTCTATGGACATCGAGAACCATGCCTTCCACATCTGCTTCCCATTACAATCTGGGCAAGGCGGCATATTTTTTCATAAAATCCAGAAACTGATCTTCGGTGAAGTGGCAGGAAAGCACCTTCAGCAACAAATTCCACACTTGATTTCCGGATTCCATCAATTTCTTATTCTTCCTATAATGAGGAAAATGCTGCAAAATCTCCCCCTCCATCCTCTGAAAGATGTCATAGGGGGGATTGTCAAACCTAGTGGCCATCATATACATGGTGTTAAAATAATACATCTCAAAAAAACTCCGCTCAATTTCCTGAGAAAATCGCTCCATCAGCCCCAGTTCCCGAAATTTCTCCAGCTTCATCACCTCGATATCCAGACGGTCGAAAAGTCTGGAATTATTCCTCAGCAACGTGGTAGATGTTTGGTTTTCCCGGTAATGGTATAGGCATCGCTGCACCTTGTAAATACTCCTGCAGTGCAGGGCCGCCATCATGCCAAAGTAATTATCCTCATAGCACAGCCCCTCCGGAAAGGAAATGCCATGATCCACAAGGAAATCCCGGCGGTAAATCTTGCTCCAGATGCCACCCTCCAGCATCTCCGGCCATTCTCCCCCCTGTATTGCAGACTTCCCCCGCCGAATCAGAGAATCCTCTCTCTCCGTGGGTTCCGGCACCTGCCGGCCATTCTCCTTGTTCCGATAGGCATGGCAGGAAACGATTTCGCAGTCCTGCTCCCTCCCCTTCTCCAGAAGAACTTCATACATGTCAGCCTCCACCCAGTCATCCGAATCCACAAAGCCAATGTACTCCCCAGTAGCATACTGCATCCCGATATTCCTAGCCGTACCCTGCCTCCCATTCACCCCGCACTCCACCACCAGAATCTGCTCCGGATACTTCTGTTCCCACGCCCGCAAATGATCCAGCGTGGCATCCCGGGAGGCATCGTCCACCAGAATCAGCTCCATCTGATCCAGTCCCAATGTCTGGGACACTAGAGATTCCAAGCAAGCATCCACATACTTTTCCACGTTATAGCAGGGTATAATTACGCTAATTGCCTTCAAAGTATAAACCGCCTTTCTATCAGTATACAAACGAATCAGTTAGGCAACAGTAAATAGATAATCTTGAACCAAGTCAATTCCAACTCAGTCAAATGTCCCTCCATCACATCCAGCCAGGAAACCTTCCGTACCTTCTCCGGCACCTGTTCCAGAATGCGAATATTTTCCTCATCCCCCTTTTCACAGTAATACTGATATATCATGGGATAATAGCACCAAGTGGCACTCTCATGTTCGTCCAACCCCATGCGAAAATATGGATTATGCCTATAGTTCGGAAATTCTCTCCCAACAGTCTTGCACATATCCCTGTAAGTACCATAGGGGACATCGTTCAGATGCCAGAAAAAGGCATGCATGGTGTTGATAAAATACAGCTGGATGAACATCATCTCAATTTCATCCCGATATTCCTCAAACAGTCCCCGCTTCCTGAACTCCTCCAATTTTAACAGTTCCACCTTCAGCCTGTCAAAATACGTACTTCCATCCTGACGGATGCTGATGGACTGCTGGTTCACAAACCAATGGTAGAAATACTCCCCCATAACCAGCACTTTCTTTGCGCAGAAACGACTCAGCGTACCAAAATAATTATCATCGTATGTGACATCCGCCGGGTAATAAATCCCATGCTCCTCCAAGAAATCACGGCGGTAGATGCTGCACCAGTAGCCTCCTATCTTCCCCTCCATAAGAAACCTTTTTCGGTCTGCACTATCCCGAATCTCCCACAGCACGTCCTTCTCCCCCGTGAATTTCCGCTCCGCCACCGGCCTCTGATATTCCCGATCTCTGGTACTGAATCCTCCGGCAATATCGCAATCGCATTCCTCTGCCTTCTCCACCAGCACCCGGTACATCTCCAGGGAGATCCAGTCGTCCTGATCCGCAAAGGCGACATACCTTCCGCTGGCATACTTCATCCCCAAGGTGCGGGCATATCCCGGCCTTCTATTTTCTTCATAATAAATCACCAAGATATTTTCCGGATATCTTTCCTCCCAGGAAGACAAGATTGCCCTCGTCTCTTGGCTCTGATCCCCATCAGACACCAGAATGACCTCCATCTTCTCCATGCCGATGGTCTGCCTCACCACCGAATCCATCAGCCGGTCAATATATTCCCGCTTCGGATGATATATGGGAATGATTACACTGACATATGGTTCCATTTCTCAGCCTCCCTCTCCTATTCCGAGCATCGCTCTCTGCCTCTAGTACCTAACGTATCTATCCTGCAATTCCAGTCCCAGTCATTTCTTCTCCGCCAGAATCTGATACTGGAACGCCCGGAACATAAACTCCTCTGCACTCTCCGACAATTCCACCAACTGATGCACGAAACGCTCCGCCTCTTGAGGGATTCCTCCATGTTCTGTGAAATCCACATTCAGAACCTCGTAGCCCGCCCCCGCAAACATGGCTATCATCTCATAATACGTAAAGAAATGAATATGCGTCCTGTCCAAAAGCCCAAAATCACCATAAGGGAAATAACCGTCAATCAGCACCCGCATCACCGACCAATGCATGAGATTGGGAATGCTGGCAAGCACCTTCCCCCCATCAGAAAGAAGACTTCTGCAATATTCCAGCGCACCCTTGGGATCCCGGAGATGTTCCAGCACATCCCCAAAGATAATATAATCAAAAGTAACGCTGCCAAAATCCACATCCCGCTCCTCGATATTCCCAGCCTTGACAACCCCATATGCCGCCGCCAGTTCCGCTGCGCGAGGATTGATTTCTATGCCATACAATTCCGCCTGGGGATAAAGGTTTCCTATCCCCATCAGATTTGCTCCGGTAGAACATCCCACCTCCAGTACACGAAAGCGCGCTCCCTTGTCCTGGGGCAGAAAAGAGAATAAATCCGTATTGGGACGCCGGAGCATATATCCCACCTGCCATTTTCCAATCAGATGCTGGTAGTCTCTCTCCTCTCCCCGCTCTGTCCCGCACTGGAAAGAATCCTCCCCGCACTCTTCCGCAAAGGCATTGCTCACAGAATAAAATCCATATCCCTTTTTCGTTCCCTGAGCCAAGGCATCCAGAAGAAGATTATGGGGATGCAGATATGCCTCGTCCCATTCCACGCACTGCAGGAATTCCCTGCCCAGAAGCACTGCCCGATATCCCAGATAGGCAATCCTCTCCACGTCTCCCCGCCTCTGCTTTGCGGCATAGTCTGACAAATCCTTAAAGTATCTCCTCCCTGCGATGACATCCTCCGTCACCAGCTCGGGTATCACCCCGCCCGCCTTCTCCTGTTCATAGAGGGCTTGCCGCATCCGTTCCAGGCAGAAGGGCAGGCACTTGATTTCAGCGCTCACCAGCAGCACGTCGCAGGATGCATCCGTCTCTATGGAACGAATCAATGCAGTGGAGAAGGATTGCCCCTCTCCGCCATATAAATTCAGAGAGATTTGCCGTTCCCTGCACCATTCCGCCGTCTCCAAATCCTTCTGGTTCGCCAGTACCTGGCATGCTATCTCCCGGTCATATTCCCTGATGCTTTCCACTGCATTCTTCAACTGTTCTACATTGCCATTCGATATGATTTTCGCCGCAATAGGTCTCATAGCCTCTTCTTCCTCCATATATTCCAAAATCTCCCTGGCCCTGTGTGCCCACAGATGATTCTTCCCTCCATTCTCATATCCTGCCAAAGCAAGTTCACTGCCCTGACCATCCTGTGACAGAATCCCCCGAATGATATCCGGCAATTCATCCAACCGTTCCAAATCATACATGACGATGCCCCGCTGATCCTCCAGCTCCTGAAAATACTCGCTTCGGTCAGTGAGGGCAATGGCCCCGCAGCACAAGGCATTGAACACCCTCTCGTGGGAGCCCGCCTTGAACCAGGGCATCACATTCAGAGAAATTTTAGAGCGAGCCGTCACCTGTATGGCCTCCCCATAATCGCAGGGCGGATGAATGCGAAGCAGTTCCCTCCCTCGGCAGGAAAACTCTTCCCAGCCGTCTCCGTAGACATCCACGGGAATCCCGGCCTCCAATATGGCCTGCAGCACCTGCTCCCGAACATAACTGCGGATAAAGCCATCCCCTTCTCGCAGCGCCGCCAAATCATTGGCAACATCCTCTTGGGACTCCTCCAGCTGATATTCTTTGATCATATGGGAAAATGCCTCTTCCATCGTCCAGCGGGGATGCCCCACCAACTGATCCATCAGTTCCTCCTGCAGCACCCGCAACACTTCATTCTTCCCAGCCAGCCTGTCCCGAAAAGACTGGGAACTGGTATATGTCCCCAGAAAAGAAATCTGGATATCCCTGTCCTCGTAGGGAATCCATTCCCCAGAGGCACTCCCCCCATGGGGCAGAAAGCCCACATCAGGAATATTGGGATAATACGCCTTCAGATACGCCAGATGATTGGCATCCGGCACCAGCACCCTGCATCGGGGCGACGCCTCCAGCAACCTGCTATGATGATAGAGAGGATGATCCAGAAGCTGGGTGCAATATGCAGCACCACCTTCCAGGAGATAGGCAATCAATTCCTTCTCCTCTTCCAGCGCCAAGGCATTAAAAGCAAAAATCAAATCATACTTCCCATCTTGCCTGCTTCCCTGACAACCATTCACACTTTTCCCCTGTAAAATCTCTTCCTTTTTCCTAGCATACTGTTCAAAATCGCTGCCATCCAGCACCTCCACAGAGTATTGCTTCCTCCACTCCGCTATCAGGGCATGGGCAAATTTCTTGACGGAGCCATAATTGGTAGCCCCCATAATGACTAAAATCCTGCGAACCTTCATGCTTCTCCTTCCATCACCTGAGCCAGAGTTACAATCTCCATCCCCTTCTTTCTGGCGCCGCCCTCCGTGGCATCAAGAATACTAATTCCCTTCTCCTCCCCCGTTCTCCGGGCGATGCGCCTCTCAATCCAATCCAGATAGACTTTCAAATTCTTCCCCGTGGCGACCTTTCCTCCATCCACGGAATCCACCAGCACCCCTGTATCCTGCACCACCTTTGCCCGCTCCTGAGTACCGCTGGCATGATCCAGAGAATCCGTATACGCCAAGTCCAGACCTACAAAAACGATTCTCCTCACCCGCAGCCGCAAGCATAAATCCAACGCCACCGTAATCACGGAACCGCCGCTCTCCACCAGCGTCCAGCCATTCTCCCCGGCCAGTTCCTCTGCCGGAGCAAAGCCCTTCTGGCACAGCAGGTACTTCTCCCCCTGATAATTTGCAGCCACCCTGCTGCTTGCCGTGGAAAGGAACAGCAGGGGCACACCGCAGTCCTCCACTCCCTGTATCTGGGAACATACCGTTGGATTTGCATCTGACAGGATGATATAATCAGGACGGATGCCCGCCGCCAGTAACTTCTTCAACACTGTGCCCGCCGCCAGCAGGATAACCCCCTCCCTTTTTTGCCGCAGTTTTTCCATATTCTTGTCCAGAGAAGGCCCCGCCGCCACGATGATGACTTCCTTTCCGCCAAAGACAACCTCCAGCTGCTGAATATTCCCCGCACCAATGCGACAATTCTTCCGAAAATTCCCTTGAAGGCTGCGCCCCTGAGTCCTGACAGAACTCTCCTCCACGAAATACGTCTCCATCTGCTCCCGCAACGCCTGTTTCCTGATGCCCAGAAGAGCCGGATAGAATACATAAAATCCCCGCTCCTCCGAAAGCCCCATAGACATCTTGCGAAGCTTATGTCCCGTGGGATCATAAATCAGCTCAAAACACCCGCTGTCAAAAAGTTCCCATAAGGGAGCAAACACCATAGCCAGAAGCAGCAATTCCCTGTTTGTCTCCACCACCTGAACAGAAATATTATCATCCATGGATATCATTTCCCGATAGGCATAGCCCATGCCCAATCCATAAAATATGTACGCCTCTTTTCCCTGAGACAGCCACTCCTCCGCCAGAAAAAAAGCCTCAGAAATCACATTTCCATTGGTGTGCATGTAGCGGGACTGGCCATCCCGTCGAATCGCTATGGTATCATAGCCACTGGAAGTAGGCTCCACCACGTATCCCTTTGCGGCACACTGCTCCACCGCCCCCACCAGCCAGTCCATGGAGGCATCCGAAACTTCCCCCTGCAGGCAGTCCTTCGCCACATCCTCCGGCAGAAGCGAATAGAGCAGTTGAGGAAACTTCTCCCCGCAGCTTCTAACATTCCTTTTCAATAACTGCTCATCTATATGGATTCCCAGAGCAGATACCAGCCGCTCCTCCAACGCCACGAACGCCGGCTGCATCTGCAGTTCGCAGATATCGGCAAGCATCACGTAATCTCTGGCTTCCTGCGCCCCTTGGAACTCCTGCAGCATCAAAGCCATCCCCTCCATGTCAAAGACAGGCGCATCCCCATTCAACTCCTCCTGGTGTTCGCAGAGCATGCCGATGAGACGCGGAATCTCCTCAAAAAGCTCCCGCATCACATTGTTGCTTCGATAAAACCGCTGCCTCCTTGCATGGCAGCAAAACCTTGCCATATTGCCAAGAACAGACTGCAGCCCATCCTTCAATAAATTCAAATCCCGTAATTCCATCCTGACCTCCGCCCTTTTCTTTCTATCATGCTTCCAGCCATGCCAACTTCGCCAGCACGAACATTCCTTCCCTTTACCGCTCCATAACCTCTTTCCAAAGACTCCGGCACAAAGAATCCTTCCCTTAACGTCAAAATATGCCTCAACAAACCCTGTCAAAGCATATTCTAACATAAAAGTAATTTCCTATCCATAACTATTTCTGACCCACGGGCAAATCATGTTACTATTCACAGTCAATCATAAAAAACACTTTCCCATTATCCTTTCACATCGACCGTGAAAAGCAGCCAAATCATATCTCCTGCAAGGCCTGATCCATCCGGTCTCCCAGTTCCTCCACCCCATCAATATAGCTATTATAAATCGCCAAGGCAATCTCCACGGAATCTCTCTCATCCGTCAGCACATCCCCTGTCATCTGATTCACATCATGAACCTCATTCAACGTCAAGTCGAAGGTATACATTTCCATCAGTTCGTACCCGGCCTGCTTCTGAAGATAATTATTCGCCTTGCGGATGGTTTTAATCAGCCTGTCATGCTTCTTGGGCGACAGCCCGCTTCCCGCAGCAAGATATTCCTCCGCAGCCTTCTTCCCTTCCTTAGAACGCTCCAAGATATTGTGGAAGCCTTTTCCCATGCGCTGAAGCACATCCCGCACAGGCTCAAATCCCAGCACGTCGAAGGTAGGCGGCAGTTCTTCCATAATTTTCTCAAAGGAAAATTCTTTCTCCCCACAATAAGTATCAAGCGCCTCTTCCAAAGTCATAATCTTAGAACCATGAATCAGGGCACCCCCTTCGGTGGCATCCACCAAGTTGACATCTTCGTGCAACTTGATAAACTCTTCATACCAATCCCGGAACACAATCCAGTCCCCCCGAGTTACCACCTTCCCGCCGTCAATGCCATCCACCTCCTCGATGAATTTCTCCTCATTTAGGATATGGTTATCATATCCGCCAGCATGGGTGTGCTCTCCCGTATATGCCAAATCCTGACCAATCAGGATGATATTTTTCAAATTTAGATGAAAGGCAAGCTGTGTTCCCGCAGTGGCAACAGAACCACCCGTACTGCTCTCAGGAAAACGCAAGCCCAAAAAACTATATAAATTGTCTATATAGACAGAACCTGCCGCCCAGATTTTCCTTCCCGTATGGAACTTCATAATCTCCCTCTGGGATTCGGAATTGCAGAAGAGCGGCTTTTCCTTACAGCCTGGAAAATCGGTCATATACCAAGCATGCTTTCCCGGGTCGATGGTAATCACGCAGTCATAGGGAAGCCCCTTCGCCTCCAGATTCCTGACTGCCGTATCTGAGGCAATGATAAACGCCCTGCCCTGCGCCTTCTTGAGCAAATCAATATTTTTTTCCAAAGAAGGACCTGCCGCCACCACAATGGCCGGTATTTCCTCCGGAAGCTTTCCAATCAAATCTGTCACAAAATTACTCTTCCTGATATACCGCAAATTATCTATTACATTCACTACCGCTCGATGGGCAAAGTACACATTGGTATCTCGCTTCACCTGCACCATGCTGTCAGAATATTTGATTGCTTTCAAAAACTCCAAATATTCCTCCTCATGCAGTCTGTCGTAGCAGACATGAGCACATCGAATCTGAGACGGCATATTGTGCCAGCTCACGCTGCATTCCATAGCCTCTTTCAATTCTTTCAGCCCATCTTCTCCGATATAGAGATATAGCCGCTTATCCTTCAATATCTCTTCCAGATCCTCTTCTTCCATCACCTTCCGAAATATGCTGACATTGGGTTCCCACAAATAAACCCGGGCATCCGACTGGGTCCGATGGAGCAATTCCCTTACAAAGATGCCATTTCCAAATCCAAACATGAAAACATTTACGTCAAGATTTTGGAACTCGTACTGGTCTGCCCATTTTTTCGCCTCTTCCAAAGGTCTGTAGACACTGTTCAGGCGAAATTTGTCCCCATTCTTCTCCACAGTCAAGGCATGATTCCCATCTCTGGCCACAATGCTTTCCACCTGATACTCGGAAGTCACTTCTTTCTCCATCCGCTCAAAGATTTCCTCATATGAATCCTGATACCTTGTCTTGATTGCCTCTTTATTCTTGTCATAATATCCCATATCAACTTCTCCGTTCTTCCGCTCATATTATTCATTGCGCAATAGCCCGACCCAAAAGGCAGTGCCATAACCGCTTTACAGAATTGCTTTCCAACCATATCTGCTGGTATTTTCTATTCCATGCCGCCCAATAATTCTTCCACATATTCCACAAAATCATACTGAATAATATCTGCCAAGAGAATCATATCTCTCTCTTCCAGCGCACCCAGCGCCTCTGTCAAGGCAGTTTTCACCTTCTCTTCATCCAACGCAAAACCCTCATGCGCTTCTTTGTATGCAAAGAGCGTATCCACCATTGTCATAACTTTTCCCAGCACTATGTCAAACTGCTGCAGCGCCTCTCCTGTCTTCTGCTGGTAAAAGAGATCAACGCTTTCCCTCACTTCCTCCAATGTCTTCTCCACTAATTCCTTCTCTGCACTCATAACTTCCTCCTACATAATGATAAATTTTTTATAGGATTAGGATGGCAAAAGTTCAAATACTCCATTCGGCATCCCTCCTTATAGAGAAAAAGAGGTGACCAATAGGTCACCCCCATCTGTAAGTACGCATTCTTTCGATTGATTACCGAAGCAAAGAAAGTACGC
>CASGVX010000017.1 GCA_949346185.1 uncultured Lachnospiraceae bacterium | reverse complement strand
AGGCCCGGTATACCGGGAAATCAATTTCGCCAAATCCACCACCTTCTGCTTTGCCCGCTCGCTGGTATAGGGAGGTGCATGGAAATACACCGCATCAATATACACGCCCCTCTTGGCAATCATATAGCCTGCCACCGGGCTGTCAATCCCCCCGGAGAGCAAAAGCATGGCCTTGCCGTTGGTTCCCAGAGGCATGCCGCAGGCACCTGCGTAGACCTTGGAATACACATAGGCCTTCTCCCGAACCTCCACCCAGATATACACCTGGGGATTATGAACGTCCACGGAAATATTTTCAAAACGCTCTAGCAGATAGCTTCCCATCTCCACGCAAATTTCCGGCGAGGTCAAGGGATAGCCCTTGTCACTTCGGCGGGATTTCACCTTAAATGTAAAGGAAGGGTTCGGATACTGCCTCTCTACGAAATCCCCCACCTTCTCTGCCAAGACATCCCATTTCTTTTCCTCAATCACCTCTGCCGGGCTGATAGAAGAAACGCCAAACACCCTGCTCATGGCATCAATGGCATCATCAAAGTCAAAATCCCCCTGAGCCTCCACAAAGATTCTTCCCTGCTCCCGAACCACCTGAAATTCTCCCTCAATCTTTCCCAATCGATGGCGAACCTGCTCACAGAGCGCATTTTCAAACTTATATCGATTCTTTCCCTTAATTCCTATCTCCGCATATTTCAACAAAAACGCCTGATACATCTGTTGCCTCCTGTAATCTATTGCTTCTCGTATCTAGTACAACGAACACTAAGCTGTACTAGTGCATCTGCCGTCCCATGTGGCTAATGCCTGGTAAATCGTCGCAGCGTGGGCAGCAATTTTTCCACTGCCTCCAGAGCATAAGCCACTTCCTCCGCCGTAGTGTTCACGGAAAAGCTAAATCGCAGGGTGGCGTCTAAAAGTTCCTGCCCCACTCCGATTGCCTGAAGCGTGCCGCTAAGTTCCGGATGATTGGAAGAACAGGCAGAGCCAGAGGATACATATACCCCCTCCTGAGCCAGAGCGTGAAGCATCACTTCACTGCGAATGCCCGCAAATCCTGCACTTACAATATGAGGCGCCGTATCCACCATGGAAGCGCCCTGCAGGGCATGCACCGTCACCCCCTCCAATTCCTCCAGCCCGGACACCAATTGGCTTTTCAGTGCAAAGAGATGTTCCCGCTTCTTCTGATGCTCTCGGCAAATCATCTCCACTGCCACCTTTAGTCCTGCAATGCCCGGCACATTCTCCGTGCCGGAGCGCATCCCATTCTGCTGCCCGCCGCCAAAGAGAATCGGATGAATCTTCACCCCATCCCTCACATAGAGGAATCCAACGCCCTTCGGACCATGAAACTTATGCCCGCTCACGGAAAGTAAATCAACCCCCAATTTCCCCGGATGTATTCTCATCTTCCCAAATGCCTGTATTCCATCCACATGAAACAGGATATTGGGATTGATTCCGTGGAGCATCGCCCCAATCTCCCCGATAGGCTCCACGCTCCCCACCTCGTTATTCACATACATGACAGATACCAGAAAGGTATCCTCCCGCACAGCCTGCTCCACCGTCTCCAGCGTCACCCTGCCATCAGATTCCACCGGGAGATAAGTCACCTCGTACCCCTGCTCTTCCAGATATGCCAATGGCTCATGGACAGAAGCATGCTCTATCCTAGTGGTGACAATATGCTTCCCCTCCCGTCGGTTCGCCATCGCCGTGCCAATCAGAGCCATGTTGTTGGCCTCCGTCCCCCCGGAAGTAAAAATAATCTCCTTTGGCTGGCACTTTAACGCCCTGCCAATCTCCTCTCTGGCCGACTTGATATATTGTTCCGCTACCATTCCTTTCGTATGCTTGGAGGAAGGATTCCCATAATCCTCCCCCATCACCTTGTCCATAATCTCCCGCACCTGAGGAAATACCGGCGTAGTGGCAGCGTGATCTAAATATGCTTCCATACTCATTCTCCATTTCTTACATGACTCCTCGTCTGGCATCCCCTTCTCATATCTGCACAGATGCATCATCCTGCATGTCCCCTCTCATGTCTGCATCTGAAACATCAGAATAGACAGCAATGCCATTCCTGCCGTCTCCGTCCTGAGAATCCTCTTGCCCAGCGTTATGGCCTCCATGCCGCAAGCCACCGCCTGTCCCACTTCATCTGCCTCAAAACCTCCCTCAGGGCCGATGAAAATCCCTACGGACTCCCGAGTGCAGGCATGAGCCACAATCTCTCTGGAATGGTCTATGCCATCCTGCAGTTCATACGGAATCATATTGTAATCCAACTCTCTCGCCATGTCAATGGCCTCTTCCATGGTGACAGGCTCATGTACCACAGGAATAATCCCCCGGTCGCACTGCTTAGCGGCAGCTTCCGCAATATCCTGCCATCGCTCCTGCTTTTTTTTCGCCTTTTTATCATCCAGCCGTACCACGCACCTTTTCATCATCACAGGCACGATCTCATACACGCCCAGTTCTACTGACTTCTGGATGATAAACTCCATCTTGTCCTTTTTGGGAATCCCTTGGAAAAGCGTAATCCTGACAGGGAGCTCCGTCCCGGTAGGCCGAACCTTCTCCACATGCAGCAGCACGACATCCTTTTCAACATCATGTATCCTGCATACATAATCCCTGTTTTTCCCATCGCAGGCAACGACCCAGTCTCCCATCTCCAATCGAAGCACATTCCGAATATGGTTCACATCGCTCCCCTCAATCACAATCTCATCTTCCCGCAGCTGATCCTCTGAAATATAAAATCGATACAATGATTCCTCCATTTCGCAAAACATCCTCTGATTCCAAGTACGGAAGCAGAGGATGCCATCATACAATCTTAAATAATGCTACTATAATTACAGAAACTGATCCAAAATATTGTTCGCATAGCCAGTGACAGAATAGTTTCCTCTCTGGGAATAAGAAGAAGATGTTCTGGTAGCATTGAAGGCAGTGGTATTTGCCTGCCTCGCAATCTCCGATGCCTTCGTTGAGACAGAGTTTCCATAAGAACTGCTTCCCTTGAATAGGGAAGAGATGGAATTAATGTCCGCACTGCCCAACTTCTCCTCATCCAAAACCAACTTGTTGTCCTTGCCGATGGAAATGCCGATGGCATTCAGCGCAGCCTCATTGGACTTCGTCTGCTTCAGCAAGCCAGATATGCCGGTTGTCACGCCGCTGGCCATGCTGGTGGAATCCACCTTGGAAGAAGCCGTGAGCAGGTTATTGTAATCAGATACGAAATTCTTCACTGCCGTCTTGATGCCGTCCCGGTCATAGGAAGTAGTGCCATCCTCTGCCGTCTTCTCTCTATACAGCGTATAACTGTTCAAGGCATAGGCAGATGTCCTCAAATCTCCTGCCTCATTTCTAATCGACAGATACTTGTTATTCTCCTCAGACTTCTTCGTCTGAGCCTCCATCAGCTTCTTCTCGGCAAATCTGTCATACCTGTTGCTCTTCTTCGTGGTGCTCTCAGAATCGGAACTGTCTGAACTAACCCTATCCGTCTTATAGTATGCGGTCAATAGCTTCTTATATGTGCCAGACTTAATCATGGCATAATCCCCCAGCATGCTGGAGCCAGTGCCGAAAAGGCTGCTGGTCAGTCCTGCCAGATTATTGTTCCTCACGTTGCCACTGCTAAACAAAAAATTATTGTTATTCATCCCTGAAATCGCCATATCTCTCACACTCCTATCCTTTTATGTTCATTCACAATGCCTTCATTTCATATAGTATATCGTCCTTTTACCATAAAAATCAACCCCATTTTGGGGATTTGGCCGACTTTTTTCCCTGTCTGGAAGCATTTTTTCTCCCATTCGGCCTTTTCTTTCCCGTCTTCTTATCCTCCCATGCCCGCTCCCTCCACTTCTCCTGCCTGGGGGGTATCAGGCATTTGCCTCCAAATCCAATCAAATCCTCCCGGCCAGCCCTTTTCAGCGCCTCCTTCACCAGTTGGTAATTCCTGGGATTCCTGTACTGCATCAGCGCTCGCTGCATGGCCTTCTCATGAATGCTCTTCGGCACATAAACTTGCTCCATCGTGCGGGGATCCAGCCCCGTATAGTACATGCAGGTAGATATGGTGGAGGGGGTAGGGTAAAAATCCTGCACCTGTTCCGGCATATACCCCAAATCCCTCAGATATTCTGCCAGTTCCACCGCCTCCTTTAGCGTAGATCCGGGATGGGAGGACATAAGGTAAGGCACTGCGAACTGTTCCTTCCCAATCCTCTGATTGATGCGTTGATACCGCTTTATGAACTCCTGATACACTTCATTTCTCGGCTTTCCCATCTTGTCCAACACCCCATCCGATATATGCTCCGGCGCCACCCGCAGCTGGCCGCTGATATGATGCCGGCATAATTCCCGCAAAAAACGGTCATCCTGATCTGCCATCACATAATCGAACCGGATGCCTGAGCGAACGAACACCTTCTTCACTCCCGGCAACTCTCGAATTTCTTTCAGAATATCCAGATAATCCCCGTGATCCACCACCAGATTCTTGCAGGGCTTTGGAAAGAGGCACTGCTTTTTCCGGCACACGCCATGCCTCTTCTGCTTCTCGCAGGCAGGATGTCGGAAATTGGCCGTAGGTCCGCCCACATCATGGATATATCCCTTGAAATCTGCATCTCTCGTCATCTCCTCCGCTTCCCTCACAAGGGATTCCCGGCTCCTAGCCTGAATCACCCGCCCCTGATGGAATGTCAGGGCACAGAAGTTGCAGCCCCCGAAACAGCCCCGATTGCTGGCAAGGCTGAACTTCACCTCCTGCAGGGCAGGAACCCCTCCCGCCGCCTGATAGGAAGGATGGTATCCCCGCATATAGGGCAGCTGGTACACGTCATCCATCTCCAATTCCGTCAAGGGCTCCGCTGGAGGATTCTGCACCACATAGCCTCGGTTTCCGTAAAACTCAGTCAAGCATTTCCCCGTGACATGATCCGTATTGCAGTATTGGATATAGAAACTCTCGGCATAGGCCTTCTTGTCCGCCACCATCTCCTCATAGGAGGGCAATTCCAGATAATCATAGACATTTTCTAAGGATTTGGTGCGGTAGGCAGTTCCCCGCACGAAGGTAATATCCTGAATCCGGATGCCGCTGTCCAGCGCATCGGCCAGCTCCACCATGGAACGCTCCCCCATGCCATAGGAGAGAATGTCTGCCTGGGAATCCATGAGGATGGAGCGTTTCAGGGAATCTGACCAATAGTCATAATGAGCCAGCCGGCGCAGGCTTGCCTCGATGCCTCCAATGATAATGGGCACCTGCTTATAAACCTTCCGAATCAGATTGCAGTACACCACCGTGGCATAATCCGGCCGCCTCCCAGTCACGCCCCCGGGGGCATAGGCATCCTGGCTCCGCCTCTTTTTTGACACGGTATAATGGTTCACCATGGAGTCCATGTTGCCCCCGGATACCAGAAACCCAAGTCTGGGCCGCCCAAAGACCTGAACGCTCTCCTCCTTCCTCCAGTCCGGCTGGGCAATGATGCCGATACGGTATCCATGAGCCTCCAGCACCCTAGTAATAATGGCCATGCCAAAAGAGGGATGATCCACATAGGCATCCCCGCACACATAAGCGAAATCCACTTCCTCCCAGCCTCGCTTTGCCATATCCTCCCTGCAAACAGGCAAAAAATCTCTCATGACCACTCCTCATACCTCTTGCAATCCTCTTCTGATTGGGCTATCATACTCTCATAATGTCGCCATGCACAGCCACAGAAAATGCTCTGCACCGCAACATCATAATTCTAAATTATTCACAGGAGAACTTGCAAGATGAAAAAAATCATTTTTTTTGATATCGACGGCACCATCATCACAGAGGGTGCCCGGCACAGCGAACGCTACATTCCCCAAAGCTGCATAGACACGATCCAACAGCTCCAGGCCAACGGACACCTGTGCTTTGTCAACACCGGACGCTCCTACGCCGAATTGGACGCCTCTATCCGGGCGCTCCCCTTCGATGGCTATGTATGCGGATGCGGCACCTATATCCTTTACCGCGGGGAGGAGCTCTTCTCCAAGCACATAGAGTACGCCTTGGGAAACGCCATTCTAGCGGACATGGAGACATATCAGCTGGAATGGCTGCTGGAGGGCTGCGCCGCCATCTACTATAGCACCACCCCCTACCGCACCCGCATCCGAATCTTTCAGGAAGAGCACAGGGTGCTCATTCCTGATGCCTTTCAGAGCATATCCCCAGAGACTTCCAGGGATTTGGATTTTGACAAATTCTGCATCTGTCTGGGAGAAGGGCATGACTTTGATGCCTTCCGCCAGAAATACGAGAATAGCCTGACCTTTATCGACAGAGGCAAGGGCTTTTATGAGATTACGCCCCAAGGCTGTTCCAAGGCAAGCGGCATGCGCTTTCTGGAGGAATACTTCCAGATTCCCCGGGAGGACACCATCGCCATCGGGGACAGCACCAATGACCTTCCCATGCTAGAATATGCCGGCTATAGCATTGCCATGGGAAACAGCCCCGAAGAAATCCGCCGGGCTGTGGACTATGTTACCGACACCGTGGAAAATGACGGCATCCGCAATGCCATGAAGCATCTGGAACTGATTGAAGATATCAATGATACAGTACACTAGTTTACAAGCTCTCCTTGGCAATCTTTTCCAGCACGGATTTGTATATCATGAATAGGTAGGCGTCCAGCACGCAATATTTATTGCAGACAAACTCCACCAGCTTATACAGGAAGCAGATTCCCATCAGCAAGATACTGACGCAGGTAACCCGATAATCCAGTTCCATGGAAATCAAGGCAATATTTCCCGAAATATAGGCAAGGAATACCAGCACAAAGTACCTGGTGATGCGGAATGCCGCCTTCAGGGTACTGAGCATATCGCTCAGCCGCTCCGTGATGTCCGCCTCGTTCTCCCTCTTTAGCAGTTCGTACATGTCATCATAAATCGGCTTGCTATTGTGGGCAAATTGGGCAACTCCCTCCTTGGAAAAACCGCTTCGGCACGTCTCGATATACTTGTGATATTTTCCAATTCCCATCTGCCTTTCCAAGCACTTTCTGAAAACGTTCATCATCAGCCTCCTGTCATCTCCCCGGACAGCATCAAAGCGAACTCTCAAGACGCTCCCATGCCTCCAGTGCCAGATCATAATCGAATGCCTGAATGGCATCGGATATCTCCTGCAGACCCTCCCGCTTTTCATCACGGCAGCCTGCCAACATCTGATCCAGCATTTCTGTTATTTCAATATATTCAAAATCCTCTATGTGTTGCTTTAATTCTTCCAACTGACTGGCAAATTCCGATCCTGAAACCTCTCCGCCCCTGATTGTCTCGCTCCTAAAGGAAGCATAATGATCCCATGCCGCCTGTATCTGGCGGGCAAAGCGCTCCACACGCCCCATATAGCCATCCAAATTACTCTCCACATAATCGACCCGTTCCTCTTTTGCCGCCATTTCCAGAGCCTTGGACTGCCCCGCCAACTCATCCGCTCCGATATTTAGAAAGATCCCCTTGAGACTGTGGAAATGCAAGGCAAATCCTCGCATCTGCCCCGTATCCTTCATGGAATCCAGCGCCACCTCATTCTCCCTGATATTCCCTACGCAGACTTTCAGAACCTTCATATAGTTGCCTACGCTGCCCGCCATGAGATCAATGCCCTTTTCATAATTCAGCCCTTCTATTTCCGACAGGACATTTGCCATGTCAATCTCCTCGCCCGGGCTATCCTCTTCCTCTCCCGTCACGGAAATTCCAATCTGGTCCAGCATTTCTTTCAGTTGTTCAGCCCTCACCGGCTTCTCCATCAGATAATCCACCCCCACCTTTTGGAATGTGGCAGTCACATCCTCATCCAATGTGGCGGAAAGACCTATAAATACCGGACACTCCTGTCCCTTCATAATAAACTGGATCTGCTTTATCGCTTGAATCCCATCCATTTCCGGCATCAGGTAATCCATCAGAATCAATCGGTAGTTTTTATGGCAGGACAGGTTGATTGCCTCCACTCCCGATGCCGCCTCGTCCACTTCAAATCCCATTTGCCGCAGCATGGTAGACAAGGCAAAGATATTTGCCGCATTGTCGTCCACCACCAAAACAACATTATTCATAGGATTCCTCCTCCATCAGCCCGAAACGGAAAACCGCCGTGCCTTCATACTCTTCTCCCGCCCGCAGGACAACGTCAGGAAATTCCGGCCGGTTCACCGCATTGGGGAAATGCTGGGTCTCCAAGCACACGCCCCCGAACAATCCATAATGCATCCCATCCTTCCCCCCTGCATCATCCAGCTGGGTGGAAGAATAAAACTGCAGCGCAGGATAATCCGTAAATACCTCCATACGCCTGCCCGTCCTTCGATCCTGATAAACCGCCGCCTTTCTGATGCCGTCCTCCCCTTCCCGGAGAACGTAATTAAAATCATAGCCATCTACGATTCGGTCTCCTGCCTCCGGCGTGCCAATATATTTTCCAATCTGGTGCATTTCCCGGAAATCCAAGGCAGTCCCCTCCACCCAGCGGATTTCCCCGGTAGGCAGAAGATATTCCCCGATGGGCGTATATGCATCGGCAAAAATCTGCAATTCCTGCTCCAGCACGCTGGCACAGCGGTGGCCGCCAGGCCCAAGATTCACATAATTATGGTTGGTCATGCTCACAATGGTATCTTCATCGCACACCGCATAATACTCTATCATCAGCTCATCTTCGTCATTCAGGGTATATGTAATGACAATGGTGGCATTTCCCGGAAATCCCTGCTCCATATCCGGACTCACCCGAGTGAAGGAGACGGAAACCTCTGCCTCCCCCTCCGTGCATTCTGCCTGATACATCTGATGCTCAAAACGATTGGTGCCGCTGTGAAGGCAGTTGGTAAACTCATTCTGTTCCAGCACATATTCTTTCCCATTCAATGTAAACCGACCATCTGATATCCTGTTGGCACATCTGCCTATGATTGCCCCGAAGGCGGGCTTATTCTCTTCGTATGCCGGAACATTGTCATATCCCAGCGCCACATCCTCCATCACGCCATGCCTGTCCGGCACCCAGATTTCCCCGATGACTGCCCCCAAATCCAGCAGAGCCACCTTCATGCCATTATGATTCTCCAACGTATATTTCGTTACTTCCCTGCCATTCTTATTCACGCCAAAAGACTCTCTGATTATCCCCATAATCATCTTCTCCCATCTCTGCATCACAGAATTTACTTTACATACTTCCAAACATGCCAGCTTCGCTGGCACATAATTGAGTATATCAAAAGGGGGGGCACATTACAAGACCACGGAAACCTCTTTTATCCCAAATTTCCTAAATTCCTCGACCATTTCCCGGGAAATCTCCTCCCCGCAGATTGCGATCGGTACCGCTGGCGGGCAGGACACTGTCTCAGCGGCGCACACGCGCCCCGCCGCCCGCTCCGCAGGAACCATCTCGCTCTTGGCAAATGCCGCCTCGCGAATACTCATCACCTGCCTAGACCGGAGCCTCCCCCCCACCGATACTGGCATCCCTTCCCGCCGACATCGCAGCATCCGGGTATTCTCCCCCCATTCATGCAAGCGTTCCCAGTCCTTAGCAGTATTTTCCGGCGTAACCATCAGCACCACGAATGCTTGATCCTCATACTCGCATTCCATGCCATAGGCGCGCATTTCCGCCCCGATCTCCCTCCCCGAATAGCCGAAGCCAGCCGTTTCGATCACAATCTTTAATGGCTCTGAAGGCAGCACCCTTCCCCCCGCCTCTGCAAACATCCGCTTCCACTCTCCCGCCCGCGCCACAGTCTCCTTCAGCCGTTCTGGGTAATCTTGGGACAGATAGGCATTGCAGTAATCCAGAGACTGCAAGGTAAGATAGGAGGGGCTGGTGGATCCAAAGAGCAGCATAGCCTGCCTCACATAGGCCAGAAAGCGTTGCCCATATCGGGGATGCACGTGGAGATATGCCGCGCCCGTCAGTGCCGGCAAAGTCTTGTGAGCAGAATCACAGCACATGGCGGCTCCCAAATCCATGGGATGGCATTTCTCCTCCAGAAAATGGAGATATGCCCCATGGGCATTATCCACCACCAGAGGAATCCCCTCCCTGTGGCAGATGCAGGAGAGAGCCCCAATATCCTCCTGCTGCCCCAGATAATCCGGCGAGGTCACATACACCGCCAGAGGCTTCTCTCCCGCCTGGCAAAGCACCCCCTCCAGCTGCTCGGCGGAAATCACATGGCTGCACAGGCTTCCAGGACTTTCCCCCCATAGGAATCGCACATCCAAATCCAGCAAGGCACAGGCATCCACCATGCTGCGGTGGATATTCCTAGCGGCAAGCAGCCAAGACCTTCCATCCCCCCTCTCCCGGCCTCCCCGCTCCATGCACAGCGCCCCAAGCATGGCCTTGATGCAGTGGGTAGATCCCTCCGTAGAATAAAACGTCCCCCCCGTGCCAAAAAGCCCGGCGGCATTCCTCTCGCTCTCCCAGATAATTCCCCGTCCCTGATGAAGCACGTCCGCACCAGGTATCTCCGTAATGTCAAAAGGCTCCCATCCAAAAAACACATGCCCTTTATGACCGGGCATGTGAAATCTCGTTCCTTCTCTCTCCTGATATTCCCTGACAAAATCAATAATCGGCGTATTCATCTAACGCTCCCTCTTCCTTCCAATGGCATCTCCCATCTTCACCACAGTCTCAAAGCCCTCTGCCGTATTCTTCAAGATATCCTCGTCCAGAGCCACCTGCCCCGGCTGGAATGCCAGAATCACCGTAGAACCGCCGTATTCAAAATATCCCTTCTCCATCCCGCGGCTGACTTCCTTCTCCTCATGGTGATTCACGATTCTCCCCACCATCAAGGCTCCCACTTCCATCATCAGCACTTTCCCAAAGTTTTCACTCTGCAAAATGGAAAATTCCCTAGTATTTTCTGTGTAAATAGGATACTCCTCATTGGCGGCAGGGTTTACCGTGTGAAGCACACCGGGAATATGGAAGTTCCTCGTCTTCTTACCACCGTCCACGTAACAATAATGGTGGTAATCATCCACCGTCAGTCGGAAGATAAGCAAGGTCCCCCCCTCGTATCTTCCTGCCAGCCTCCCGCTGCGAAGAAGGCTATTCATGGTATAAATCGTATTCTTCACGGCAAAAGTCCCCTCCCGGGTGATGGGAACCACCGTCAATTTACTGTCGCAGGGAGCGCATAGCACATGTGCCTCCCGGGAAAATTCCCTCTCTCCCTCCTTCACCCGGCGGGTAAAGAAATGATTATAACTCTCGTAGTCCTCCTCCTCATACTGCTCCATGGCAATATGGCACCTCTCGATAAAGGGTGATACCAGCGGGACGGATGCCTTAGAATCAAAAAATCTCCCCCCCAGCCTAGACACCAGCGGATTGGTAAGCAGCTTCAACGCCTGTCTCCCCGCAGCCGTGCCATATAAGCCCTGAATCACCTTATCCTGCCCCTCATTGGCAGATACCACATTGCCCTGCCTGTCCTTACTCTTCATACAAAACACCCATTCCTTTCTATAACTGCGATCACTGACTATTCATGACAAAAACGCCGTTCCTGCGTTCTTCCTGGGGAAAAAGCCTTCTCTTGCCAGCATTCTGCGCCAGATTAACAAGGCCTTTCTCGTTAGCGATGGGTTACGCTTCTGCTGAGCCAGTCAAAAAATCCAATATTGGGAAACTTCCACTTGGGAATATGGAACTGGGAGAACAGTATCATAATCACCACAGCCGCTGCCACCACCAGCACCAGAATGGCAAGCATCATATTGTTTGGCTTCTTTAATTTGAAATCCCATATAAATAGCAATCCTACAATAAACAAAGATAAATATAAAGCGCAGATAAACACCACATTGCTCACAAACACCTGAATCATGAATACCAAGGGAAGCACGATGGCCATGGAAGTAATCGGCAATCCGTGATAATACTTGTTGGCTCCCTCTTCCTCCCGCTGCCGCTTTGTCTCCAGCACATTAAAGAACCCTAGGCGAATTACAGAACAGATGCAGTAGAAGCAAATCACCGCCCATCCCACGAATCCCTTGACACCCAGAAGCCAGCAAATCATGGCGGGATACACCCCAAAGCACACCATATCGCAGAGGGAATCAATCTGCATGCCAAAAAGCTTCTCCTCCTCCGTGCGATTCTTCTTGCTCCTGGCAATTTTTCCATCGAACATGTCGCACAGCCCGGACAGGGCAAGACAGACGATGGCACTGCGGAACTTGCCGTCGATCGCCTGAGTCATGCCAATCACCGAGATGGAAAGCCCGATGTATGTAAGCACCACCGTATAATCATAAAATCCAATCAATCTTTTTTTCTTATCCATTACTCTCCTCATTCCTGCGCCGTCGGCTATGCATGCCGGCTGCCGCCTTTTCTCCCAACTCCCATTCTCTCCCTGCCTATCGCAAGGTATGCTACTCCAGTCATCAGCGCGCTGATAATCAGCTGGGTATAATAACTGATTCCCCTGCTCACCACCATTACGGGCAGCACGTATTCCTTGCCGCAGATTGGCCGGAATATCTGCAAGAACAAATTCTCGCTGATACCCATGCCCCCGGGAAGGGGAAGCATATCCACCGACACGGAAATCATCCCCTGCAAGGTGGTAAGCGCCACCGGCCCCACGCCCTTTAAGGAGAAGGACGCGTAGACCAGATATGTAATAAAGAACCACATGCACCTCTGCACAATAGTGATCAGAAGCACATTGGTAATTACCATTTTATTTTTCCTGAGATAATCCGCCACATCCCGATACTTTTCCATGGAAGAATGAATCCTCTTCCGCCACTGTTCCTGCTTCTTCAGATGTACCACTTTCCCAATCAGATCCAGTCCCCTGATAAGAATATTCTCTGCCAAAGTGGGATGGAATACCAGTATCATCATAAACGTCACGCAGAATACATTCAATGCCACGCCCAGATAGCACCAGCCCATCACCGGCGCCAGAAACCTCATAATCTCCCTAGGGCGAAATACCATCACCAGTACCCCTATCAGCACCAGAACCGCCTTGTAGGTAATCGTAACCACCATGAGAATCAATGTGGACACTGACATGGACAATTTGTCCTTCTTCATGAAATACAACTGCGCCGGCTGCCCTCCCGTGGCTGACGGCGTGATGGCACTGAAGAAAAAACCCACAAAAGAATACAGGAAACAGTGGGTCAGTATCACAGGCTGTCCTACCGAGCGCATCATGTAAAAGATAATCACCGACTCGCTGAGGATGAACAGCACCACCAGAACGACTCCCACAATCCAGTATTCCACTTTAGACTGCCTCAAATACCCATACAAGGCATTCATATCCTCTCCCTTGAATACGTAATATATGGTTAATCCAAATACCAGCAGCAAAAAAAGCATGTTTAATATCGTCTTTTTATTCTTCATGAAAACTTTCCCCAAACACCTTCCTGTTAATTTGATCAAATACCTGCATCACTTTTTGATAACACTTGGTATGGTTACCGATATAATAACACATTTCCGCAAAAAGTACACCCACAATTACATCCACAATATAATGCTGCTTGGTAAACAGAGTGGACGCAAACACCAGAATTGCGAAGATGCAGGAGAATGCTTTGTACCAGGCTGGTATATCTTTCCTCTTCCGAATGCCCGCAAAGCAGAGCCAGCTTACCAGGCAGTGAATCGAGGGAAAGAGATTGGTGGGAGCATCCATCATGTACACGAAGCGAATCAGCGCCTGGGGAACGCCATCCCCCACCACCTCCGGCCGCACATTGGTGGTAGGCAGAAGGATAAAGAATATCCCGCAGAGGATGCGGGAAAGATAATCTCCCGTAGCGAAGCGGTACCAGCCCTCCTTCCCCTGCCTGGTAATCAATATATAATTCACCGCCCAGAATAGGAAGCAGCCCAGATAAATCACGCCCCACCACGGCTCAAAGGGAATCGCTCTGTCCAAATCCGTAGTCAGGTCATAATGCTTCGCTCCCGCCATCAGCAATTGCAGCCCCGTATAGATCAGGGAATTGAACACAAAACAGAATATCACCGACAAAAACCCGTATTTTGGTATGACCTTCCCAATCCCCTTCTCATAAAACAAGCAGAATCTCGTCTTATCCTTCTTCATATGCCGCTCCTTCTATTTTCACTCCCATACTTTCAAGTCCCACTTCCACCCCCTGTGTATCACACGCAGGCCCGCCTCTCAGGGCTTGAATATCCATCGATAAATCAGCTGCAGCACATACAGCAGAATGGGAATCATCACCGTGGCCACCACGCTGGCCAAAAAAAGTTCCCTAGTGGCTGGCGTTGCCAGAAAGGCTGAAACCAGCGTGGCCGCATACATCCCCAGCAGCAGAACCACCCCCGCCATCGCCGCTATTCT
>CASGVX010000016.1 GCA_949346185.1 uncultured Lachnospiraceae bacterium | reverse complement strand
AAGAAGAAAGAGGGTCAGCAGCGTATTGATTTGGTGCGAACCCGGGATATCCTCGAATATCTGGGAGAACATAAGAAACCAGGTCAATTTTTGTGCGGATTTTCTATGGAGACAGAAAATTTGCTGGAAAACTCTCGCAAAAAATTGGAGAAGAAAAATCTGGATATGGTCGTTGCTAATAATCTAAAGGTGCCGGGGGCGGGATTTGGCGTGGATACCAATGTGGTCACGCTGATTACTCATGATGGCGTGAAAGAACTGCCTCAGATGAGCAAGGATGAGGTGGCGGCGGCGTTGCTGGATGAGATGATGGCTCGAAGATCGGTATAGATTAGATTGGCATGAGAAAGCCTAAAGAATTTGTGATGATTCTTTAGGCTTTTTTGACTTTAGGGGGATGTTTCATCTCCCTTGCTCATTTTTCTCATGGACACAGATTTCTCACAGGCTTTTCACAGTTTATTGAAAAACTGTTGTTATGCTGAGATGGATCAATGATAGTGATGCTGTGGAAGGCAGCAGATTTGTTTTGCATGGTTTTGCGTGTCGAGGTGGATTCCGATAGATGGGGAGAATAGGAGGCATATTATGAGGAAGAAGAGAATAATTATGTATGGTTGCATGGTTGCATTAGCGGTGTCTATGGTGGCTGGGTGCGGCAAGAATGATAATCAATCCGATGAAAATAGCCAGACCACATCTGAGGAGCAGAGCCAATCTGGCACTCGTAAAGAGCAGGGAGGGCCGGAGGGGCGGGATGGCTCCCAGATGGTGCAGGTGACAGAGGTAGAGGATAATACGATTACAGCAAAGGTTGCGAAAATGCCCCAGGGAGGGGAAAGCGGAGAGAAGCCAGAAGGAACGCCCCCGCCGGATGGGGGAAGCGGAGAAAAGCCAGAAGGAACGCCCCCGCCGGATAGGGGAAGCGGAGAGAAGCCAGAAGGAACGCCACCGCCGGATGGGGGAAGCGGTCAAAAGCCAGAAGGAACGCCACCATCGGATGGAGGGAATGGTCAAGAGAGTGGTGGTAGGGGAAGAGGGAATTTTGAATTTTCTGACGAAACCATATCTATCCATGTGACTTCGGCTACGAAGATTACTAAGGGAGGCAGAGACGATTCTGTGGAGGCTTCCATATCAGATATTCGGCAAAATAGCGTATTGCGGGTGGTTATAGACGATAGCAATCAGGCGGAAAGTATTCAGATCATGGAAGAAAGAACTGATTGACCATGGCCAGTCTTAGTGTTAAAATGATTCTTGTAGTGAATTGTTTGACAGTTATCTGCATTGCTTTAAAATAACTGACAAATGATGGTGGCTGCCTTGCGTATTCCCAAGTGTTGCGCAATCGTGCGGGTAGCAGAACATAGCGAAAAGGAGGATTTTGTATTATGGCAAGGTTTACATTACCAAGAGATTTGTATCACGGCAAGGGTGCATTGGAGGCGTTGAAGGATTTCGAAGGGGAGAGAGCGATTATCTGCGTAGGTGGCGGCTCTATGAAAAGGAATGGATTTTTGGATCGGGCAGTTTCCTATTTGAAAGAAGCAGGGATGGAAGTGAAGTTATTTGAAGGCATTGAGCCGGATCCATCCGTGGATACTGTGATGAAGGGCGCAGAGGTTATGATTGAGTTCCAGCCTGACTGGATTATTGCCATGGGCGGCGGCTCTCCCATTGATGCGGCCAAGGCAATGTGGATCAAATATGAATATCCAGACACTACATTTGAAGATATGTGCAAGGTTTTTGGATTGCCGAAACTCCGTACAAAGGCTCATTTCTGCGCTATTTCTTCTACATCCGGCACCGCTACGGAGGTGACAGCATTCTCCATTATTACGGATTATAACAAGGGAATCAAATATCCTATTGCAGATTTCGAGATTACGCCGGATGTGGCTATCGTTGACCCGGATTTGGCAGAGACCATGCCGCAGAAATTGGTGGCGCACACCGGAATGGATGCCATGACTCATTCCGTGGAAGCGTACGTTTCCACAGCAAATTGCGATTATACAGATCCCTTGGCTCTGCACTCTATCAAGATGATTCAGAGAGATTTGGTGGGGTCATATAACGGCGATATGGAAAAGAGGGCCAGCATGCACAATGCCCAGTGCCTTGCAGGTATGGCATTTTCCAATGCATTGCTGGGAATCGTGCATTCTATGGCGCATAAGACGGGAGCCGCATTTGCAGACTATGGCGCGCATATTATCCATGGGGCTGCCAATGCCATGTATCTTCCCAAGGTCATTGCCTTCAATGCGAAGGATGAGACGGCCAAGAAACGTTACGGCGAAATTGCTGATTTCATGAAATTGGGTGGAAGCAGTGATGATGAGAAGGTGAAACTTTTAATTGATTACCTCCGCGGCATGAATGATGATTTGAAAATTCCTCATTGCATCAAGAACTATGGTGCAGATAGCTATCCCACGGAGCAGGGATTTGTGCCGGAGGAAGTATTTTTGGAGAGGCTTTCTGACATTGCTGCAAATGCGCTTCTGGATGCATGTACGGGTTCCAATCCTCGCCAGCCGTCTCAGGAGGAGATGGAAAAACTTTTGAAATGCTGCTACTATGATACAGAGGTAGACTTCTAGAATATAATGTTTTGGAATATCTCGTGTATTTGCTCTTGTAAAATATGAAAAAGTGTATTAGAATAAATAATATCAAAAAAAGGAGGAAATAATACTATGGCATATGTAATTGGCGATGAGTGTGTAAGCTGTGGCGCTTGTGCTGGCGGATGCCCGGTAGGAGCAATCTCCGAAGGAGATTCTCATTTCGAGATTGATGCTGATACATGTATCGATTGCGGCGCATGCGCTGGAACCTGCCCTTCAGGTGCTATCTCAGAGGGTTAATATTCATCATGAAAGATAAGGCTGCTGAATCGAGGGCGAATTTTGGCCTCGTAGTAGGTAGCTTTTCTTACTGTTAAGGAAATTTAAGATTACTATGAACGGCGAAGCCATGAATAGTAACCGCTTAGGAGGATTGAAGATGGATGCAAGAGTAAATAAAGAGATGGTGATTGCGGATATGCTTCAGATAGATCCGGGGATTGCCGCTATTCTCATGGCATCAGGCATGCATTGCGTAGGATGCCCTTCTGCCCAGGGGGAAAGCCTGGAAGAGGCGGCACTGGTGCATGGGCTGGATGCGGAAGAATTGGTGACCAGCGTGAATCAGTATCTGGAAAAGAAATAACCGTGGAACGATAAAAAAGGGAACGCACCAATATCTAAAAGGCAGGTTGTGCCTTTGGATATTTTGCGTTCCCTTTTTTATAATTCAGCCAAAACGGAAATGGCATTCTTGGCAATAAATTTCTGATAATGCTCTTGCAAATAAAATTGGGTCATTGCAGAATTTTTTACCGGTGAGCCGTATTCATGCAATATATTGCAAATTCTTCCAAATTCTTCTGCCGGATGCTTGGAGCGGTGGAGCAGAAGATAAAATACCCCCTTGCTATCATCCTTGTAAAGGGTATTCTCGCCGCAGTAAAATGGATGGATATGTTCTGCCAGCTGGCTAACGGCTTCCAGATTTGGAAAAGAAAAGATGACAACCACATCCCGATAATTTTTCTCTGAATTTTGTTTCGGGCGGGGTTCCATTCCCAAGGCTTCTGGCAGAGAGATAAAATCATTTTCCTGCTTTTTGGAGGAGGAGACTGGCATCTCGCGGATGTTGTCAGTAATCGCATCGTTATTTGTGCTCCCCCAAAGTTTTTCTGGGTCTAATACTTCTTCTTTGGCTCCCATATAAATAAATTCATCTTCCTCCTCTTCGGCATAATCATCATAATCGTCATAAACGTAACCCTCCTCTGTCATTTCCCAGTCTCCTTCTTCCGTAAAGGTAGAAAAGCGGGTATCCAGTTCGTCTGGTTCTTCCACTTTCGTAATTACCAGAATCAAGGCTTCTGGCAACAGGGGGATTGCCTCTATCATTAGCGGGATATCGTCAGCGTCAAATCCAAATTCGTAAGAAGCCTGCTGCATCATATCCCGGAATAGTGCTTTCGCCTTCGCTGTCCCATAGGCAAGCTCGCTGATACCAATCTCACGATCCTGCAGATCCTTCTGATTCAAAGTGCATCGAATCTGTCTGTCATTTATTTTCTCTATTCGCATAAGCTCACTTCCCTTCTGTGGTTTACTATATATTTATTGTAACTATTCACGGCTGCTTTCCGAGATGTGAAGCGCTGCCTCTCGCAGGCAAGTTTCACAAGCCGGTACATTCTCTTTTCCATGACTGCGAATAGTAACATTTATTTCAAAATATATGCCAGAAGAATCTTCTCTCCAAATTGGAAATAATGGATTCTTCTATGTATAAATTATAATTTAATAGGAATTAGAAGTCAACGCAAATAACGAACCTATCACTATCTTTTGTTAAAACGGAGAAATAAATACTAGAAGAATTTGAGAGTTTTGTGCAGCATTTCGGAAATGTGTGAGAAATGTGTGAAAGTGGTCAAATCCAGAGGATTTCTTAACAAAATATAAAATTTATTTTAAATATTTTACCAATGGAATTTGCCGAGGGGGTGTCATATAATCACTTCAGCGAACGAGTTCACACCAGAGGCAAGGAGGTGATTATGGTGTTCAGACACAATTGGGATACATTCTATCTTATGTGTAAAGGACAGAATGGTTCCAGCTTATCGCAAAAGGGATTCGTACTCGCTGTAAAGAATGGTCAATGACGTATCACAACTGTACCATGGCAATGAATGACAGGGAGGAAAGTGTATGAAGGCAAAATCAGGCAATATCAAAAATGAAATGTATGACTGGCTTGTATCAGAGATAAATCATGCCGAGGAACTGGGGATTCCGGTGGCAATAGATGGCAAGGTATATTCTTCGCAAGATGCAGACAAACTACATTTTATGATGGAGGACAGTTATTATATGAAAAGCTATGAGGGTGATCAGGCTGGAAAGATTGTCCGAATTGATTTTGACCATATAATGAGTGTCTGAAGTTAAATCTTAACCTAAGGTGTTGCTCTTCACGGCCTTGCCGTTTATAGCAACCTTAAAGTATCTATTGTTCAAGAAGTGAAATGAATGCGTATGATCTCTCTATGAAGATGTATGCGAGCTAACATGTAGCGTGAATCTACATACTCCTAATGGCAGGGAAGGTATTCCCGAATTTACCTTCCCTGCTGAAATATTTGCTCATAGAGGATAAACGTGTTATACTATAAGTTGATACATATAAATATGGAAGATGAGGGCATAGATACATGAAAGAAAAGAAGAAGATTTTAATACCATTGGCGGCAGGGGTGCTCCTGCTGGGGATTCTGGGAGGGATCCTGCTCTATAGAAAGTTGGCTCCCAACAAGGAACATATGCCTCTTGAGCGATATTTTCAGGCCAAGCAGGGGGAAATCACCCTGATTGTGGGAGATGAAATTTCTAAATCAAAAGGAATATATCAGGATAACCAGTTATATTTAGATCTTGATATTGTGAAAGAGAAGTTTAATGACCGTTTTTATTGGGATAAGAAGGAGAATCTATTGCTGTATGCTATGCCCAATGCAGTATTGCGGACGGAACCGGGCAGCAAGGATTATTTGGAAAATAATAGCAGAATCACATTGGATTATGAGATTGTCAAGGTGGATGGGGATCAAGTGTATGTGGCGGCAGATTATGTCAAACGCCATACTGCGCTGGAATATAAGATGGAAAAAAATCCGGTGAGAGCCGTTATCACATATGAATTTGGAGGAATTGAAAAAGAATATGCCAAGACTGATTCGGCGTGCAAATTACGGGCAAAGAGCAGCATAAAGAGCGAGATACTAGTGGATTTGAAGGAGGACGTTGCCCTCCGTGTATTGGAAAAGGAAAATGAGGACACCGGCTTTTGCAGGGTTATGGAACCATCGGGGGTGATTGGTTACGTGAAGGCAAAAGATTTGGGGAAAATATATAAAGAAAGCAAAAAAACAGATTTTCAGGAAGTAAAATATTCCCATATTCTGAAGAATGACAAAGTCAGCCTTGTGTGGCATCAGGTGACAAATCAGTCGGCCAATGGGGGATTGCTGGATTTGCTTGACAAAACCAAAGGGGTGAATGTTGTCTGCCCTACATGGTTTGCCACATCGGACAATAAAGGCTCCATTGATTCCCTAGCCAGCGACAATTATGTCAGCCAGGCACACAGGGCAGGCGTGGAAGTATGGGGACTATGCAATGATTTTAGCCCGAATATGAAGATTGGGAAGGTGCTGGAGTCTACCAGCAGAAGACAGAAACTGGCAAAAAATTTGATTGCAGAGGCCATTCGCTACAGTTTGGATGGCATTAACATTGATTTTGAAAATGTGAAAAAGAATTCGGGGGAGGACTTTGTCCAGTTTGTCAGGGAACTGGGCGTGCTATGTAGAAATAATGGGATTGTACTATCCGTGGACAATTATCCGCCCATGGAATACAATAAATATTACAATCGGGAGGAGCAGGCAAATGTAGCAGATTATGTCATCACTATGGCATATGACGAGTTCTACTCTGGCTCTGAAGAGGCTGGCCCCGTATCTTCCTTGGGATATGTGCAGACAGCCACGAAAAAAATCTTAGAGGAGGAGGCAGTGCCGGCAGAACAGGCGATTATTGCCCTGCCGTTCTACAGCAGACATTGGATGGAAAAGACATCCAAGGGCGAGGCAAAACTTTCCTCAGAAGCTTGCTCCATGGAATATACGGAGGAGTTGGTGCAGGAATCTGGCAGCGAAAAAAATTGGGATGAAGAGACACAGATGAATTACATCTCATGGACCAAGGCGAAAACTTTGCACAAGCTGTGGATAGAAGATGAGGCTTCTCTGGAACTCAAGTTAAAGGAGACATCTGATGCGAATGTGGCAGGGGTGGCATTCTGGAAACTGGGTCTGGAGAAACAGGAAATCTGGGATACCATTATCAAATATACAAAATAGCATGAGAATACCGAAAATAGCATAGGATAGAGTAAAAAGGTATTTTGCGTGGTATGCTATGAAAAAATGGTGGAGCAAGAAGTGTATTTTTGCATTGGCAGCTGTGTCTCTGATGATACTTGCGGGAGCATCGGTGGAATTTCATCGAGGGGTGCAGACCGCTGGAAACAAAAAGCCCCTTACTATCGTGGTTGATCCGGGGCATGGGGGCATTGATCCGGGAAAGGTAGGGATTAATGGAAGTTATGAGAAGGATGTAAATCTGTCAATCGGGAAGTTTCTCAAGGAAATACTGGAAAAGAAAAAGTGTCAAGTAATCATGACTAGGGAGACGGATGCCGGTCTTTATGAGGAGACAGATTCCAATAAAAAGGTTTCTGATCTGCGCCGCAGGGTGGAGATGATGAATGCGCCAGAGGTGGATGTGGTGGTCAGCATTCACCAGAATAGTTATACCGGGGAAAGTTCCAAAGGAGCCCAGGTATTTTATCAGAGGACTTCCAGCGAGGGAGAGCGGATGGCAAAAGTGATTCAGGCTCAGCTTATCAGTTCTTTGGGGACGTGGAATCACAGGCAGGCGAAGGCTAATGATTCTTATTTTCTGTTAAAGAAGACGGTCAAGCCCGCAGTGATTGTGGAGTGCGGATTTCTCTCCAACAGTGAGGAGGCGGCGAAACTGTGCGAAGAATCATACCAGCGACAGGTTGCTTGGGCAATTGCACAAGGCACTCTTACATATTTAGGAAGTCCGGAGGAAGATAGTCTGGAGGAAAAATAAGATGAACACAGAGATACAGATCGTGAATCCTGAATTTTTTCAGGATGCCCAGCTGGACAGAGCCTGTGAAGTGCTGCAATCCGGTGGCTTGGTGGCTTTTCCCACGGAGACTGTCTACGGCTTGGGTGGGAATGCGCTATCTTCTGATGCTGCGCAGAAAATCTATGCGGCAAAGGGGCGGCCTTCGGATAATCCTTTGATTGTCCATATAGGAAGGGAGGAAGATTTGTATCGTGTGGCAAAGCAAGTGGATGGCCAGGCAAGAGCATTGATGGATGCCTTCTGGCCTGGTCCTCTGACATTGATTTTCCGTAAAACAGAGGAGGTTCCAGAATCCACTACGGGAGGAATGCAGACGGTGGCGGTGCGCATGCCATCCCATCCCGTGGCGTTGGCGCTGATTAGGAATTCTGGCGTGCTGATAGCGGCTCCCAGTGCCAATACTTCCGGTCGCCCCAGTCCTACTAAGGCTAGTCATGTACAGGAAGATTTGTGGGGCAGAATAGATTTGATTATAGATGGGGGTCGAGTGGGGATAGGAATTGAATCCACGATTGTAGATATGACAGAGGAAATCCCGGTGATTCTCAGGCCTGGTTATATTACGAAATCCATGTTAGAAGATGTGGTGGGGGAAGTGAGGATTGACCCAGCCCTCTTAGCGGAGGAGCCTGGGAAGGACATGGTGGCCAAAGCGCCAGGGATGAAATATCGGCATTATGCGCCGAAAGGACGGCTAACCATTGTGGAGGGGGCTTTAGAGCATGTAGTGTCCTACATTAATGAGATATTGAAAGAACATGAGGGAAGAGGAGAGATGGCGGCTGTAATCGCCACAGAGGAGTCGAAATCCCGGTATGGGACAAGTTGCGTGTACAGTATCGGTTCAAGAAAAACAGAAGGTTCCATTGCGGCAGGGTTATATGATATACTGAGGCAGATGGATGCTGTTGGAGCAGAATATATTTATGCAGAAAGTTTTCAGGGGGATCGTCTTGGGGCGGCGATTATGAATCGCATGCTAAAGGCGGCGGGGTATCATAAAATCAATATTTAGAAAGTGGAGATATGTTATGAAACGCTTCAGTCAAATTGTATTTTTATGTACCACAAACACATTTTTAAGTCCGGTGGCCGAAGGGATTTATCGGAAAAATTCAACGGAATGGATGCCGCAGGCGATATCCAGAGGGCTGGTGGTTTTATTCGAGGAACCAATCAACCCGAAATGCAACGTGCTTCTAACCCAAAGCGGGTTTCGCATCAGCGGGCATGGACAATCTAGGCAGTTGATGCCGGAAGACTTGAAGGAGGGCAGTTTGATTCTCACCATGACCCTCAGCGAGAAGGTGAAGTTAATCGAAGAATTTTCTTATGAGGAGAATGTGTATACGATTGGGGAATTTGTGGGGAGCGATACGGATATCTTGGAACCGGTGGAGGAAGAGGCGTATAAGGCTTGCGCAGATGAATTGATTACCAGAGTGAATTTGGTGATTCATAAAATAGAGGAACTCTATTGGGAAGAAGATGGAGAGGAGGATATACAAGATGATAGCATTAGGCAATGACCAGGCGGGTTATGGATTGAAGCAGGAGGTAATGAAATATCTGGATGAGCAGGGGATTCCCTACAAGGATTTTGGCAGTTACAGCGAGGAATCTGTGGATTATCCCGTGTATGCGAAAAAGGTAGCCCATGCGGTGGCGGATGGGGAGTGCGAAAGGGGCATATTGATTTGCGGAACTGGGATTGGGATTTCTATTGCGGCCAATAAAGTGAAGGGAGTGCGGGCAGCGCTCTGCCATGATACGTTTAGCGCAGAGGCTACCAGACAGCACAATGATGCCAATATCCTTGCCATGGGGGCCAGGGTGATTGGATCCGGATTGGCAATCAAAATTGTGGATACTTTTTTACATACGGAATTTTCCAATGCGGAGCGCCATGCGAGAAGGGTTGCAATGCTAGAGGAAGACTGACTTTGAAAAAAGAAAGTTCGGGCATGCCTTGCTTCTTGACACTAGGGAAGTCAGGAGTTACAATAAAATATGTATGAGTATGCAATTTCTGGCAAAGCGGGGGAGTTGAGCCGAACCTGTGCCAGGCAGCCTGGAGGAGTATTCAGGGTGTGGAAAAAATACCTTGCAGGTATAGGAAAGGAAGTAATGATATGGCAAAAAAGGATATCGACTGGGGAAACATAGGATTTGGCTATATGAAGACAGACAAGCGTTTTGTCTCGAATTATAAGGATGGCAAATGGGATGAGGGAATCCTAACGGGAGAGGATACTGTCACGATCAGCGAATGCGCCTGTGTGCTACAGTATGCCCAGACTATTTTCGAGGGCTTGAAAGCATATACGACTGCCGATGGCCGGGTGGTCTGTTTCCGGCCGGATTTGAATGCGGAGCGCATGATGGATTCTGCAAAGAGGCTGGAGATGCCAACTTTTCCGAAAGAGCGGTTTGTGGAGGCGGTCAAGGAAGTGGTGAAGGCGAATATAGATTATGTGCCGCCTTACGGGTCAGATGCCACGCTATATCTTCGTCCTTATATGTTCGGCAGCAATGCGGTGATTGGTGTGAAGCCCGCCGACGAGTACCAGTTTCGTCTTTTTGCCACGCCGGTTGGCCCTTATTTCAAGGGAGGCGTAAAGCCTATTACCATCCGTGTCTGTGACTTTGACCGTGCCGCACCCCATGGTACGGGACATATCAAGGCAGGGTTAAATTATGCCATGAGCCTGCATGCCATTGTAGATGCCCATAATCAGGGCTTTGAGGAAAATATGTATCTGGATGCTGCCACCCGGACAAAGGTGGAGGAGACGGGAGGAGCCAATTTCTTGTTTGTCACAAAGGACAATAAGGTGGTGACACCGAAATCAGACAGCATTCTGCCTTCTATTACAAGACGTTCTCTGATGACAGTGGCAAAGGATTATCTTGGGCTGGAAGTGGAAGAGAGAGAGGTAAGCTTTGATGAGATCTCAGATTTTGTGGAGTGTGGCCTCTGTGGAACGGCGGCAGTGATTTCGCCTGTTGGCTGCGTGAATGACCACGGAAGAGAGATTGTCTTTGCCAATGGAAGCACGGAGATGGGACCAGTGATTTCCAAACTTCGGGAGACTCTCACTGGTATTCAGATGGGCACGATTGATGCGCCGGAGGGCTGGATTGTAGAAATTAAATAAAAGATGAAAAACATTGCCGCCCCAAGAGGATCCGATTCTCAGGGCGGCAATTCCTTTTTTAAATTCCATCAATCTGTTTCAGCAGGAGCAGGCGGTCTCCCTGTCTGACCCAATCTTTCTCCAGTCCGTTGAGTTTCATGATGCTGTCAACGGTAGTGTTATACTCTTTGGCAATATCCCATAGGCTTCCGTCCTTCTCTACGATAAATCCCACCAATCCTGGCATTGTCTGCAGGCGATCCATATCTAGCGGAGCCTCCGTGATGCCAGTGATAATCCGCTCGTTTTCATGAGTAAATACGAAGGCGCAAAGATTCAAGACTATTTTTGCTTCGATTTCCTGTCCGTCCAGCATGATTACACTGATTTGGCTGATCAGAGGCTGCAGTTCATAGTCATCTTTCGGAGAGATTCCTTTCACCTCGATGACATGGGAGAAAGGGATGGTGCCTTTGAGGAGGGCAAGGGGCGTGGCATCTTCATCGGTCAGGTAGAGCACATCCAATTCCACCACGCCTTCCAGCTTGATGCCGTCTTCCACCACAGTGCGCTCATCAATCTTCACAGTCCCGGCGGCATCGCAAATCTGGGAGATGGGCATATCGTTTTCTCCGATTTTCAGGTGGTCAGAGATGCGGAGCACGCTTTGGTTTTTCATAAGCAGCTTTCTGCAGTCTACGTCTGTCTGATTTAGCTCTAGGGTACAGGCGGTGGAGTAGGCATCCTTGAGATAATCGAATACTTCATCCTGATAGAATTTTATTCTGAAGTTCAGGGAGAGTTCTAGATCGAGAATTCGGTTTTCTCCATCCTCATCTCCCCGGACTTCCATGCTCTTTGTGGTTCCCAGCAGTTCAATGTCAGGAACCATTTCCTCATCGCACTCCTCGCAGGACAGAACGCCGTCAAAGGGAAGTTCTGCCTCCAGATACTCCAGCCGTCTCTCCTCGTCCTCGGGAATATAGATGAGAAATACTTTCAGATCGCCTAGGAATCGAATGCCATTGTCAATCATTCTATTCTGAAGATTCTGGGGCACGATTTCGTAGTAGAGCAGGGTGTCTACATTTGATTTGCCCTTTGGCAGAGGAAGTTCGTCTTTGATGCGGAACACATCTTTCTTATAGTCTACTAAGCGGGTAAAAGAAAATTGGTCAAATCTGCGATGGAGCCCGTCTGGCGCGGGAGAGTCTTCCATCTCTGTTCTGGCTGCGGCTTCCGATACGATGTCGATTCCCGCAGGGACAATCTGCTGGTGTTCCTGGCAGCACTGCAGACTTACAAGGGCGCGGATGCTGACTTTCCGGGAATTGATGAGTTTTGCCTGGCAGTCCTCCAAATCAAAGTGACAGAGGACATCTTGCTCCGGCTGCAGACCTTCCATATTAATGGTTTCTTCAATCGGAATTTGTCCTTTCATATTATGGATCGGCCGGAAATCATCGGAGGTGGTGTAGAGCAGGGAGAATTGGAGCAGGCCCCTGATATGTACCTTTTCCTCGGCAGGAGTCACAGAGGATATCTGTATTTCCCCCTGCAATTTGACAATTTTGTCGATATCAGGCTTGGTGTCAGACACATTGATATCCTCTTCCAGCGTTACCTGTATGTTTCCCCGGCAGATAATATTTTGTGAAAATATGTTTCTGGTTAATAATTCCATATGTTTTACCTCTCTGTTGATTTCAAGCAGGGCAAAAACGGGCTTAAAACTTGTAGTTGCCATGCTAGTACGATGCATCTTCTGTTGTATCATATGCGGGAAAAGTTGAGGATATGCGGCTCTGAAAGAAAAATTTCATGATGCAATCTAAATATGGAAAATAGTAACAAATAGTTAATATTCACAGCCAATTTCTAGAAAATAGCCAGAATCTTCTGTGCAAGTACAACGATTCTGTTCTTTTTCTAGAAATGACGTGAATGGTAACAACAAATAATGCTACAGAAAAGCAAATTTATAATGAAAAAGTAGACAAAATATTACAATCATGCTATAATGAAGAAGATATTCACTCGGCTTATATTAGGTTTAAAACTTTTTTAAGAGGAGGAGGACTTATAGGATGAGCAAAGAGAAAAATGGGGAATCTAAAGGCATTCGCATATCGCTGGTATTTAAGATTGGCATGGTTTCCATTCTGCCAGTGCTGGTACTGGCAGCGATTTTGACGGTTGTCGGGGTTGATAATATTCGGACGGGCATGCGCACGGAGGTCATGGAGGGGTTAAAGATTCAGTTGGAGAGTTTCCAGACAATGTTGGAGAGCAAGGATTCCGGCAGTTATTCCTTGGATGATCAGAACAATGTATTAAAGGGAACTTACAATATTACTGCCGATGTGGAAACATTTGACAAAATGGTAGAGGAGACCGGGCTGGGCGTTACATTGTTTTATGATAAGACTAGGCGTGCCACTACGTTGAAGGATGATCAGACGGGAGAGAGGCTGATTGGTTCGGATGCTTCAGAGGAAGTGTACGATACGGTTGTGAATAAGGGGGAGGTTTATCAGTCCTATGACGTGGCGATTAATGGGGAGGCGTACTTTGCGTACTATGCACCCTTGAAGAACAATGATGGATCCACGGTGGGAATGCTCTTTGCGGGAAAGCCTCAGAAAGAAGTTACGGAATTTATACAACGCAGGAGCAGCATTATGTTTGGCGTGTCTGTTGTCGCTGCCATCGTGATGATTGTGATTGTGATCATATTTGTCATCTCTATCCGAAAGGCAATTAATTCTACGAATAAAGTGGTTCAAGTATTGGCATCTGGGGATTTGCGGGCGGATATTGATGGAAAGCTTTTGAAGCGCAATGATGAACTGGGAGATATGGCAAGGGAAGTTTCTGAATTGAGCAATGAGTTGTTGTCCGTGATGCAGAAGGTGAAAGACACGGCAGATGTGCTGATGAATGCTGGCAAGGATTTGAGCGGTATGGCCTCCCAGACCAGTTCCACGGCGGATGAGATTGGCCATGCAGTGGAAGATATTTCCAAAGGCGCGGTATCTCAGGCAGATGAGATTGAGACGGCTTCCCTCAATATTGATGAAATGGGAGGCGTGATTAGCAGGATTGTGGATCGGGTAGCCACGCTGGACAACACATCTGACAGGATGAAGAATGCGGGAGATTCCTCTTCTGACATTATTAATGAGTTGAGCCAGTCCAATGACAGGACGATGGATGCCATCCGTCGCATCGGCGAGCAGGTCAATGCAACCAATGAGTCTGCTAATATGATTAGCGAAGCGATTCAGTTGATTACCTCCATCGCAGAGGAGACCAACTTGCTCTCCCTCAATGCCTCTATTGAGGCTGCCAGAGCAGGTGAGCAGGGCAAAGGCTTTGCGGTCGTGGCAAATCAGATTCAGAAGCTGGCGGAGCAGTCCAATGAGTCAGCTCAGAAAGTGAGCGAGATTATTGCCAATCTGTTAAAGGATTCTGAGAAGACAGTGGAAGTGATGGATGAAGTACAGGTTATTGTAAATGAGCAGCAGGAGAAGTTGAATCAGACTAAGAGCGAGTTTAACAATGTGCAGAATGGCATTTATTCTTCTAGGGAGGAGACCAGCAGCATTAAGGATCAGACGAATGTGTGTGATGATGCCAGAGTGAAGGTGGTGGATGTCATTTCCAACCTCTCAGCCATTTCTGAGGAGAATGCGGCAGCAACGGAGCAGACGACTGCTTCCATGCAGGAACTGAATGCTACGATTAACTTGCTGGCAGAGTCTGCGGGAAATCTGACGGAATTGTCTGATGCTCTGGAGAATGAGATTAAGTTCTTTAAATTATAGCGTGGGCTTACGTTGAATATAAACTTAGGGACTGTTAAAAAATAACTTTGCATTTTGCGTAAGCTGGAATTTTCAT
>CASGVX010000015.1 GCA_949346185.1 uncultured Lachnospiraceae bacterium | reverse complement strand
TGGAATATTCCGATGCGGGTTTATAACCATTTTCCTCCGTCCTATCCTTGATGGTCTTAATCGTTGAAAACGTCTTGCCCGGATAGATGATGGTTCCGTCAATATAGTTCGCCGCCGTCTTTACGTTAGTGGCGCGGGCGCTATTGGAAGTGGCATAGGAAGTGGAATACCTTCCGATCAAATCCTTGCATTTCTCCACCTGCTTCTTGGTATATTCCGGCTCTGTCACCGATACCACCGCCGAAATCTCTATAGGCTCTCCGCTGACACCATTCAGAAGGCCATGGCTGACCACCGCCACAGACTCTTCCATCTGCAATTCCCGCCCCTTCCGGGACTTCGTGGCCGTGAACACGCCATTCTTTCTTTTCAGCATTGCATTTTTCGCCTTCACGTCAAATTTGGTGCAATGCTCTTTCAAAAACTTTTTCAGCACCTTCTCATCCATCTTGTAATCCAGTTCAAAGGCACCTTTCTTCTTGTCCTTCTCGTCAATCTTCTGGAACCGGGAAAAAATATTCCCCGTCTTTCCCAGCATGTATGCCTTCTCAACCACCTTTTCCACTTGGGCGGACTTGCAGGAAAAGCCCAGCGCAGAAGCCTCGGCAGTCACCTTATTCTTTTCAACGGCAATGGTAACCTGGCGGGCATTCAATGCCTCCACAAACTCCGTCACCTTCTTCTGCCCCTCTGGCTTGGTGAGCCCGCCCATGTCCATGCCGCTAATCGTCACCCCCTGGCAAAACTGGTCGCTTGCGCCAAAATTCCCCTTCGCCGCCACCCAGGAACCTGCTGCCACCACCAGAACTCCCAAGCATCCTCCGACAAACAGCCCCGTCAGCTTCTTATTCTTACTCGTCATAAACAACCTCATTTCCCTGTCTCTCTAAAAGAATCCTTTACAGGCATTTGACATTTCCCCCAGGATTCTGTATATTTAACCTCGGAGAAAGCGTAATCTCATGCTACTGTGAATATTACATTGCCCCTAGCACAATCGGGATTACCATAGCCAGAATGACAATGATGCAGATGGCTCCTGCAATTTTTTTTTGATTTTTGCGATTAAAAAAATTCATGTTAATCCTCATTTCTGCATACATAGGTATGCGCTTTGTTGATACCATCCACAGTTCTGCGGGATGATATGAATCGCTGCGAATAGTTCGCTTTGATTGCGTGAATATCACAATTTCGGAAAGGAGAACCCAATGATCCCACTCTTTCTCGTAACTTTTATTGTATTCATAATATGGTTTCGCGTCAAGATGAAACGAAATAATTCTACAATTTCCGAAGCGGATGCCGCCTTCTGGGAGCGGGAGCGCCATGCCAACTTTGCCCGGAAGAGGGATATCTCCCATCTGGAACTGCTGACCGTGGATTTGGACGCTCTGCCATTCTCCCAAAGCCCTGACGAACAGGAAGCGGAACTTTCCCACAAGGTACGGGAATGCGCCTCCGCCAAAATGCTCAATCTCACGGGCTACTCCAACACGGACTTAAAAGAACAGTACGGCGCAGGAAACCTTGACGAACTGACGGATTGGGATCAGAACTTCATGTACTTTATCCGCGCCCTCAGCCAGTGGGGCGCCTACCTTTATCAAAAGAAGGATTACGCCCGCACCAAGGCCGTTATGGAATACTCCATAAAAATCGGCAGCGATATCTCTGCCGTCTACACCACCTTGGGGGAAATCTATGCCAGGGAACATAACTGGGAAAAAGTAGACGAGCTAATCTCCCTAGTGGATGCCTCCGATTTCCCTTTGAAAGATTCCATGTTAAAGAAACTAAAACTAACAAAACTGGAATACTAGCGTACTGACCTGCTGACAGCCCCCGAGCCCTCGTCATATCTCCACCTTCTGGCAGAACGCCTGATGATTCAGGGGATTCCTCTTAGCATAATCAAATAATATGGCGCACCGCTTCCTTTGCCAGTGATGATGCTCCAAAAAGCCAAGGATGTCATAAGAAAACCATCCCAGATGCGTCATGCGCATCTTTTGCTTCCATGGAACCTCTCCATATTTCGGGAGATACCGCCCCATCGCCCTGTCATCCTGATAAAAGGCTCTACATTCTCCCCTATCCACAGATTTCTGAAACTCCGTCATCAGTCCCAGCGGCTCTGCCTTCAGATTCTCCCTGGCATACAAGTCAAACACCAGCAGTTCCCGCACTGCTTCCACCTCTATTCCGCAATTCGGACTTCCTTCTATATAATATTGCACAAATTCCAGCAAGTTATCATAATTTTGCATTCTGGATTGCTGCCTCTGGCCATAACCTCTCTCCTTGTAAAATGACCCCAGCAAATCATAAAATGCAAAGGCATCCTCAAAAAATGGCACCAGATACTCTACCGAGGCCATAAATTGCATGCTATTATAATACCGCTCCACCATATCCTCCACCCATTTCAGCCGTCGCAGTTCCCCATAGGATATCCATTTCGTGCCAAGCACCTCATAGGGAGGCTGCGGCTGGTATATCATGCCAAATTCTTTCGCCTGTTCCTCCATGGGAGAACCCTTTAATACTTTTAGAAATCCCAGCTGCAGCTGATCCGGCCTGAGGGCATATACATCACAGAAAGACCGACGAAAAGTCCGGAAATCCTCATAGGGCAACCCCGCGATCAAATCCAGATGCTGGTGGATATTTCCCACCCGCCCCATCTGTACCACATGACTTTTCAATCTCTCCCAATCCATCCGCCGATGAATGGCTTGGACAGTCTCCCTGTGAGTACTCTGCACCCCGATTTCAAACTGCGCCAGCCCCGGGCGAAGCTTTGCCATATAATGGATTTCCTCCCGGGTGAGGAGATCCGCTGATAATTCAAAATGGAAATTAGTCACCCCATTGTCGTGCTCATGGAGATACCGCCATATCCCCATGGCATGCTCCGGATTGCAATTAAAAGTCCTGTCCACAAACTTCACCTGAGGAACCCGCCGATCTAGGAAATATTGCAGTTCCTGCTCCACCAGTTCCATGCTGCGAAAGCACACTCCGGGGCTTACCGAAGACAGGCAATAACTGCACCCATAAGGACACCCCCGGCTGCTCTCATAATAAAGGATGCGGTGCTCCATTTCAGGGATATAGTCATATACGAAAGGTATTTCATCCATAGAAAGAGGAGTCCCGTCCGGCGTCCTGCAACTGCCATCCCCCTCGCGCACCACCAGACCCGGAATACGCCGCCAATCCCTATTCCCCTGCCGATGCCCTGACAGAATTTCATAAAAGGAACGTTCTCCCGCCCCCACCATCACCCCCGTAATCCAGGGATTTTCCTTTAGCACTCGCTCCCCTTCGCAACTCACCTCGGGACCACCAAACCAGATATCTGCTTGGGGCAATATCATTTTCACCTCTCGGGCAATGCCCCTCATCTCCTCTATGTTCCAAATATAGCAAGAAAAGCCGATGATATCCGGCTTTTCCTCATAAATATTTTCAATGATGGACTCTCTATTCTGATTGATGGTAAATTCCCGGAATATCAATTCTTCCGAGGGAATCCCTTGTTTTCTGCTATAGGCATACAGGCAATAGATTCCCAGATTTGAATGGATGTACTTGGCGTTTAACGCCACAAGCAATGCTTTCATGCAAATTACCTCCTTCTATGCGCCGCCCTTCATGGACAAAAGGGAAAAGAGCATCCCCCTGCCATTCTCCAGCCATAATCTAACTATGGCTCATACCAGTTGGCATTTTTATCCAATATGCTGGGCGCTGTCTCAAAAAATGGACATTTCTCCTGCTGCTCGCATCCCCCATCCTTCACATGGCGACATGCCATCCGTACTTTCCTGTACTCCTTGACCACTCCCCCGGACTCCACAGCCTCATACTCCACGGGCATCAGGCACTGGTAACTGTCTTTCGGGCAATAGCCTTCCTCCAGCCATAATTTTCCCATACTTCTCCTCTCTCCCGGCAGCTATTGCAAGCCCCTCTTTCATTGAAACAATCTATCCGTTTTCTTTCCCTTTAGAAAACAGTCCTTCCAGCGGATAGTCCCTGGCATGCTCCCATCGGGACTTCTCCTCCTGATATTTATCGCAGAGCCATTGGTATGCCTGATCCAGCCCCTCCTCCGCATAGGCAAATTCCTTCGCCTCTTTCTGCTCCTCCGATGTCTTCTCGAAGCAAAAGGGCTCCGGCCACACCGTGGCCCGCAATCTCTTCTCCTCCCCCTCTGCCACCTGTTCCACTTGGTAGCGCATCCCTTCATAACTTGCTTTCAGTTTTGCCTTCTTGTCATAGAAGGATGCCACATCGTACAGAGATTTTCGACTGTTCATTTTATTCTCCTCTCTACTTTCAAACATTATTTCATATTTTAGCATGCTACGCCTGCTCATCCAGACATGCCAAAGGCAATAGCCCATCCATCTCAAGGCTAGCCGCATCTATCTTTCTGTCAAAGGGCATATCCTTCGGCATATCTCCTTGTCAAAGACAGTCTCCAAGCCATTTTCATGAAGAAAATCCAGACAATGTCCGAATCTCGCCTGATGCCCTGTCGCAATCCCGGCAAAATCACTCCATATCCAGTCCTATTCTTTTCCTCCGCAGATATTTCCTCACCTTCTGGCAGAGCACCTTACTCTTGCCCATCTCCCGCAATCTCTCTCTCTGCGCACCCTTATCCAGACATGCCAGAGGCAAAAGTCCATCCATCTCAAAGCCAGCCTCCTCAATTTCCCTGTCAAAGGGCGTAACCTCTGGCGATATCCCCCCATCAAAGACAGTCTCCAAGCCATTTTCATGAAGAAAATCCAGATAATGCCCGAATCTCGCCTGATGCCCCCTTGCAATCCCGGCAAAATCAGCCTGCTCATGCAGTTGGAATATGGAAGTCTCTTTCGTCAAATCTCCCATTAAGATATGGGGAATCTGGTGATACTCTGCCAATTCCCGAATACGCTGGTCAGAAACCACGATAAAGCACGGGGTACCCGCCAGAATCGCAGCAATATTCCCATGAATGCGACTGCCAAAGGAAAATTCCTTCTCTCCAAGATATTTTAACCATGCTGGTACGTTCGTGAAAAAATAACTCTTTCCCCTGACATAGATTTCATCATCCCAGCGAACAGGAAAACGACTGGGCAATTTCTTAACAAAATCCCTAGGCATCTCCTTCCCCTGATACATCATGCTTATTTCCTGAATCACTTGAGGAATATAATGAAATTCTGGCAAAGCTTTTCTGCTTCGATACATGAAATCATGAAATTTCTGAGGCAGCTGAATCTTAGAATTGATACTCACCGGAGACTCCTTCGTCAATGGCTTTACCTGCATCTCCGGCAATCTCCCGCCATAGAGATACATAGAGGGACAGCCGATTACTGTAAAATCCCGTTCTGCCCGGAATCCCAGCCCCTCCAGATAACTGGCAGTAAACTCCCCCCGCAATCCAATTTTCGCAGATTTCTCCAGAATCGCCTCCACAAACTCTCTGGCCGCCTGAGCCAGTTCTGCATTCTCAGGCAACTTGTCCAGATTTGCCTGGGCACCAATTCCTACCACGATGCAGGGAATATGCAGTCCCTTCACTAACCGGGTAACCATCTTCAACTCCTTCACAAAAGAAATCCGAAACGCATTGGCAAAGGGCAGTACCAGACAGTCATAATTCTCGTCTATCTTCCGCAACGCCGCCTCTGAATATCTCTCCTGCACCGTCAGCGCATGAATCTCCACATCCTCGGTCATCAGACAGCGACTGACACTATAGGGAAACAACATATTTCCCAGATTATTGCCAATGAGATTGCAACCCAGCACCTCTGCAGGGCTATGATAAATCATAGGGGACATCCCTGCTCGAATCAACACCTTTCTCATATTCTGTCCTTTTCCTCCATCCTTCTTTCCATCCCCCCTGGCTTCCCATGTAGTCACCGCTATCCATTTCCCCTATATTCGCAATCTACGTATAGGGTATGCGAACCATCTTCAAACAATACTTTATTTTGACTAACTGTGACATTTGTATCACATTTTTTCGCCGTCTTTATTATACATCACACAATGCCTTTTGGAAACTTAATTTTTCACAAAACCTCCTGGGCTATGTTTTAGTTTCTTGCCCAGCCTGATCATCTATATCTTCTTTGATAATGGTCAATTTACCATCCTCGCACTGTACCACAATCGGCGAATCAATTTCAAATCCCCACTCTTTCAACCACGCCCCTCCCAATATAATCGTGGGATTGAATTTGTTTCGATAATTCCATTTCCCATACACTTTCATTTTTCTACTAGTTTTTTTGACTACTTTTACCGTTTCCTGCTCCGCATCACCCCTCTCAGTTTTAAGCATAAGCTCGCTCTGATTAGACTTCTCTATCCCAGACAACCACTTGTTATCACACAACTCTTTCACATCTGCATTAGACAGACCTGCCTTTCTCGTATTCCCCAAAAGCATTGCGACATAATTTTCAATATCGAACATATCACCTTACCTCTTCCTTTCTATTCTATCAAAACATAATATATGTTCTTATTGTTCGTATACGAACAATATGGTTTTACTCATTTTAATGCAATAATAAAAATAATTCAATAGAAAGGTGTGAAATAATGATAATATATGATAGATTGTGGAAAACCATTGAAAAAAAGGGTATCTCACAATATTCCCTAATACATGACTACAACATAAACGAAGCACAGTTAGACCGCTTTAGGAAAAACAGCGTCATAAAGACAGTTACTATTGACCGTCTATGCAATATCTTGGACTGCAATGTGGAAGATATTTGTCAGTATGTTAAAGAAGAAGGCAAAGAATAAAGGTATATGTTTATCAAATAAGCATGTACCTTTATTTTTATATAATATGCATTGTTCCCACACGTACAATATTATATTTCTGAATTTCATGAAATAATAGCCATATACCATCCAGAAAGGAACGAATATGATTGTATATGACCGTTTGTGGGAAACCATGAAGAAAAAGGGAATTTCGCAATATTCTCTCATTAAAGACTACCATGTGAATGAAGCACAGCTTTACCGTCTAAGAAATAATAAAGTGATAAAGACTATTACCCTCGATCGTCTTTGTGAAATATTAGATTGTGAAATTGAGGATATCTGCCAATATATCAAAGGAAATCCTGATGAAATGCAAAAAGTCCAAAACTGAGGCCGGACAATCCAGACTTTTGAATCCCTTGCCGCAGACGAAGATACTTATTAAAGCAAACCAACAGATGACAGTAAATGCTCTTTTTTCAGCACCTAAATACAAAAATACTGCCTCCTGCAAGAGTAAAATCTTCTCCCGCTAGAGGCAGTTTGGAAGTGGTATAAGTAGAATTCAATTATTACGAGAATTAAAAATACCATTTCAGATTTTTCAAATTAAGAGTTCTTTTCCTTGACAAATCCGACACAGTATGCTATTCTTTACTAGTCGCTTACAAATGCGGCATTCCTATAGGGGTGTAGTTCATCGGTAGAATAAGAGTCTCCAAAACTCCAGAGCCGGGTTCGATTCCTGGCACCCCTGTCAAAAAAACCGAACTTAGCATGTAAGTTCGGTTTTTTTATCTATATCGGACTTTTTGTCAGCGTTTGGATTCCCCTTGCCAGAGAAGTCTTACTGACAGTCTGTGCCCGCCTTCTCGCCAAGCTATTCCTTCGTCTCTTTCTCCGGCTCTACAGCCTTCTCTTCCTTCTCGCCAGACTGTTCCTTCGTCTCCTTATCCGGCTCCGCAGGCTCTTCTTCCTTCTCGTCAGACTGCTGTTCCTTCGTCTCCTTATCCGGCTCCGCAGGCTCTTCTTCCTTCTTGTCAGACTGCTGTTCCTCTGTCTCCTTCTCTGGCTCCGCAGACATTTCCTGAGAGGCTTCTTTTCCTTTTTCCTCCGAAGGTTCTATCTCCTCCGTCTGCTCATCCTCTATCGACCCTCTAAGCGCATAAATCACCATGGCAATGGCCTTGACGACCGCTCCAAAATAAAGAGAGGCGATGGCAGCCATAGACACATAATAGATTGCCGGATAGAATCTCCGCATCCACATAATTGGCATCGCCTGCCACATAATAATCAGAAGCAGCGTTGGAAGCACCAAATGCACGAGCGCATCTATTCCAATCCCCACCGGGCTCCACAGATTATTCCTTCTCCTCTTCCTCCAAAATCCCATGAGGAAAATGGGAACCCAGACGCCCAGCAGCAGAACAATCATCGCCACATCCACAGAGATATGCTTTAGATAGAAAGCCCGACCGTCCACGCCACTTGGCTTCTGCTCCAGTTCGATGGCAAGAATCCCAGCCTCCAGCTGCTCGATTAAATTTTGCCCTGCAAGAGCGTCTGCCCCATTAAACATCAGGGAAATCCCTAAATCCTTCCCCGGCAATAAAATCATGGCAGAGGTATAATTTTCCACGCTGCCCGTGTGGTACAGCATCCTCTCCCCGCCTACTTCCTTTTCAACCCAGCCCATGGCATACTTGGCCTCTGCATCCACAATCTCCTCTCTGATGTCCTGATTGTCACCTACAGAAATCCCTTGGGAAAGCATCGTCTTTACGCTCTTCTTGGAAAGCACTTTCCCGCCTCCCTGCAAATACATGCGCAAATAATTGCCCATATCTTTCACATCGGACACCAGATACCCGGAAGACACTTGCTTCCAGTCTTCCTTTTCATCATATGCGTTCTTATAAGCAAAGGGGAAGCCAAAATAATTCCGAAATCCCTTCACCATCTCCCCCTCATGGCCAGAAATGTTTTCCAACGAATAAGTGGAATCCATATCCAGCGGATCCAGAATATTGTCAGAAACATACTCAATATAACTGGTTCCCGTCACCGCCTCGATAATCTTGCCCAACAAATTATAATTGGCATTAGCATAGGAAAAGGAGCCCTTCGTTCCCTTGGCCTGAATATCAGACATCACCTCGTATTTGGTAATGCCGCTAGTATGCTGGAGCAAATCCTTGATCGTCACATCAGAAATCTTCTGATACTCCGGCAGATAATCCCCCACCGGATCCTCCAGACGAAGTTCCGAATCCTCCGCCAGCCGCATGATAGCCGCCGCAGTGAAGGACTTGCTCAAATCTCCTAATATATAGTCCTTCGTCGTCTTCTCCGCCGCACCATAGGCCGCGCAGTACAATTCCTTCTCAGAACTTACAATCGATATGCTCATCCCGGTGACATGGGCCAAAGTCATCTGAGACAAAATATAATCTTCCAAATCTTTCTCATGTATCGCTTCCGCTTTCGCACCCACTGCGCCAAACAGCACAGACGCAGCACACGCAAGGGATAAAATTGCTTTGCGCCATTTTATATCCATAGGTATCCTCCCTTACTTACACTTAATGTAACGGTTAATGCAACCGCTAATTTCTAATTTTCTGGGCATCGCCATATTCGGCACACTGCCCCGTTCGCACAGGCCGGCCACGCCCTGCTTTTCCAATAACCGCTCCGCCTCCCGAAGGAGTGCCGACAATTCCATTTCCTTCCCGCCGAACTTCTTTTCCAAGTATTCCAAGCATTTGGCAATGGCAAGCATCTGCTCTCCATCCGTAATCTGCTCCAGATATCGCAAATCCACCTGCCGCTTATTATAAGAAAATCCATCGGTACCCATAACCTTGATCTTCGTCCTATCCTCCGCCCTTGGCAGACGGACCTTTCTGCTCTGACCATAATCAATGGCCACATCGTCTGGTTCATATGCCAGCGGAAATGCCTTGGCTTTCTCCCTAGCAGCCTGAGTAATTTCTTTCGGCAGATATTTCTCCATCTGAATCACAGTATCCGCCACATGGAAAAATGCGCCGCAGCTGCCCACTACCAAAATCGTAGAGACATCCTTCTGCTGATAGAGTTCCCCCACCCGCTTGATAAATGGCACGATAGGCTCTTCCTCTGCCGCAATCACCTGTTCCATCAATTCGTCGCGAATCATGAAATTGGTAGCGCTGGTATCCTCATCAATCAGCAGCAGCTTGCTCCCCGTCTCCAACGCCTCCATGGTATTGGTGGCCTGGGAGGTAGAGCCGCTGGCATCCAGCGTAGAGAAATCAGAAGTATCCTTTCCATTGGGAAGATTACGGATAAACAAGCTGATATTTTCCCTGCACACGCTCCTGCCGTCCTCCGCCCGGATTTTCATACCTGTAGCCTCTGTGGCTATGTATTCTCTTCCATCACCAGAAATATGAGGGTACACGGATTTCTCCAAAGTCTGGAGCAGCGTGGACTTACCGTGGTAACCGCCACCCACAATCAAGGTAACGCCCTTTTTAATCCCCATGCCCTTGCATTCCCCCTTGTGGGGCAGAGAAATGGTCACTTCCATAGATGCAGGCGACCGGAAGGGAATGGCATCCCGCATGGGCCTTTCAGAAACGCCGCTCTCTCTTGGCAAGATGGAACCATTAGCCACAAATGCCACCAGCCCCTGTGCCGCCATCTCCTCCCGAAGAGCCTTCTGGTCATCTGCCAATTCTATCACGTCCCTGACCTTCTTCTCCGGCAGGCTGGTATAGATCCCCTGCTTCCCCACCACCGGCGGAAGAAGCTGGAATAAAATCTTCTCCAGCTCCCCGGCTGCGATAGACCGGCCCCTTGCAGGAAATCCCACTACAAACCGAAACAGCACGTCGCCACTGCTCTGATCAATGTGACATGCACTCCTCTCCAATATCTCCTGTCCGGGATGGCTCGCCGCCACCAGGCCGCTCTTCCCGGAACCTTTCGCCTGAAAGCTAATCTTATCCAGCCCTCTGGCAAAGCCTCGGAGAAGATAATCCTGCAATGCCACCCTGCGATGGCACTCTTCATAATATTCCTTAGGAAATCCCGCCACATTGCCCTTAATCTCCACGCTGAGATTAGAAGGAGAAGCAAAGGGATCCCCCTGTACATGCTCGATATGCAAAGTGTATTTTTGAAAATGATATCTTCCCTTCAAGTCCTTATAAGCAGGGTATCCCCTATGATCAATATTCCTCAACTGTCTCTGTAACTGATTCATGATTTTCCTCATTTCTGCACTGCTTTCTGTGCATATTACAATGTTTGTGTCGCAGCGCAGGCACAAACTTTCCATGTACTGTTACCATTTGCAGCAACCGCATTCTGCGTCAGGCTATCCATAACTTCATTTCATCGGCCTAAAAATTCGATCCATTCCAGCCCCAATGCTCCACCTCCTCGTACTTCACGTACGTGCGGTTAGATGGAATCCCCAATTCCTCCGTCATAATCTGGCAGATCGCTCCCGTCAGCTGATTAAACACATCCCCGGTCGCTCCCCCATAAATCTTTACCTCCACAAATGCGGCAGGGCCATCCTGATTGCCCTGAAAATACAAATCACAGCCATCCTCAAAGCCCACCATCAGCCAGTTTTCTGATTTCCCCGGCACCAAGGTGATTGCCTCTCCCAGCCTCTTCTTCACCTTCTCCTTCTTCTCCCGGCTCATGTCCACACTCACTTTAGAATTAATAAATGGCATATCCTCTTACCTCCTGTTAATATAATAGCAATAGTTGCTGTTACTCTCCATTAATGCACCGATCCAGTTTCCCAATCATCTCCTCCAAATCACATTGATGGGTGGCGCAAGCCTGCTCTAACGTCTCTCTGGGAGACAGATGGCAGGATACGCAGTGCATCCCCATCTCCTCAAAACACTGTGACGCCGAGGGATAATATTGCAGAATCGCCCCAATCAGTGAATATTTTGTAATCACCATATTTCTCTTTTCCCCTCTCTATAGTATAATAAGCATAATAATCTTACATTCCCTGACAGAACGAAAGGAGCGTTACTATTTACAGTAACAATGGAACACGGCGTATGAATAAATTACATTCCCTATGCAAACAGCTGCTGGCAGACATCCAGCGTTTCTGGCTGGCTGCCGTACTGGCGCTGCTCTATCTCATGATTAGCAATTATTTTTTCCGCACTCCCTGCCCCGTTGCCATCCTTCTTCACTTTCCCTGCCCGGGATGCGGAATGACTAGGGCATTCAAGGCATTATTCCATTGCCGGTTCGACCGGGCAGTCCAATGCCATGCCATGATTTTCCTCTGGCTCCCTCTCGTCATATATTATTGCATATTTCGCTATTTTTTCCAAAAAGAGCCGCCCCTATTCCTGCCCATCTGCATCGGAATCGGACTGACCTCGATCCTCTACTACGTTTGCCGGCTCCTATCCGGCAGCGCATTCCTTCTAGTATACTGACATGTTTATATTTGATAAAACTACGATGGATAATTACACATCGACAAGTCGGATGAACGCGTCAGTACACATCCATTCAAAAACAAGCATAACACGGTATTCCGTGCTATGCTTGCCTGAACTTTTATTACAAAGCAGCTGACGGGAGTCGAACCCGCCTCCTCAGCTTGGGAAGCTGATATACTACCGATGTACTACAGCTGCATAATACAAAATCTTCCCGCTTCAAAGCTGCTAACGGGATTTGAACCCGTGACCTCCGCCTTACCAAGGCGACGCTCTACCACCTGAGCCATAGCAGCACTCAACAGTCAATATTATATCCTAACTTGCCAAAAAATGCAAGCCCTTTTTTATTGACCGAGACAGATTTACATCTGCCAACAAAGGGTATGTTACCACACTTGCCCATAATTGGCAAGTAAATATTTTAGAAATTGCAATAGTTCATCTGTTACTATTCGCAATCGACTTTGAATAGCAGCGTTCATCTAGTGCGACGAAAACTAAGTCTTTGACATATTCGTTGTACTAGTTTGGAAACGACATTGATGAAAAAGTAAATGACAGATAATATGGTTTGCGGTATAATGGAAACACTCAACGGATCAACCCGAACCCACTTTTAATATTGCTATTTTCGATAGTAATAGGAAATCATTGCTTTGGGATGAATTGACAATGGGAAACTAATTAAGAAATGCGAGGTTTGAAAATGGGTCAGTCACAATATAACGAAATAAACAAAATACAGAAAAACAAAACCATTGCATCTGCTGTATTGGGGGGAATCATTATTGCAGTTATTCTTCTTATCACAACGGTCTGGGTATTGAATAGCGCAAAGACCGGTGCCAGAGAGGCGGCAAGCAGGGTCAGCGGATTCTATCTGGAAGAACTGGCAGGGCGGAGAGCCCAAGTGGTTTCAGAGGAACTAAAAAATAATTTTACATACATAGACAATGCGCTGGCCATGCTGAAAGATGCCAATCTGGAATCCCAGACAGCCATGCGCAACTATCTGGGAATGATTAAAAAGCTGTATGGAATGGATACGTTTGCGCTGGTAGACGATAACGGAATCGTTTATACAGAACACAGTACCGCATCCGATCTTAGCAGATATCCTTTCCTATCCGGCAGAATAACGGAACCATTCATCACCACAGCAAATCTATCCAAAGCGAAAAAGCAGGTTGTCCTGGCAGTTCCCGTGAAAGACCTTGCCATTCAGAATTTGAGGATCAACGCCTGTTTTATTCAGCTCAATTTAGATGATATGTTCAGTGCCCTGATGCTGCAGACAACGAATGACGAAACCTTTTGCAACCTGTATTACCGCAATGGCGAAAGTCTTACAAATGAAGACTTTGGAAATGTAAAGGCGGGCGAAAACCTGTTTTCTGCGTTGAAAGGAGCCGATATAGATCAGGATCACAGCTTTGGTCAAATAAAGGAAGACTTTGAAAACAAACAATCAGGCCATCTTTCTTTCAGACAGCATGATTCCCAGGAGGAACTTTGCTATGTTCCCATCGAGGACACGAACTGGATGCTGACGATACTAATCCAAGATAATGTGATCAGCAGACAGATTAGTTCCATCAGTTCAGGAATTATGAACCGAGGAATCATCCAGATCACCATCACAGTGATTGTGATGTGTTTAGTATTTCTTGCATTAATCTATCAGTCCAGAAAAAATGCTGAATTTCTTTTGGAACAGGAAAAGGCAGACGGAAACCGAATCAGGGCAGCTTATGCCCAGGTTGAGCGAGAGCAGATGGCAATGGACAATATCCATGCGGCAATGCAGTCAGGTTTCTGGAGCATGGAGTTCAATGACAAATCAGAACTAATCTCCTGTACTTGGTCCGATGTCTTTAGAAAAATGCTGGGATATGAAAATGAAGAGGATTTCCCTAACAAGCTGGAATCCTGGTCCGATTTGTTATATGAGGAAGATAAAGAACAGACCATAAAAGAATACTGGAGTACGGTGAAGGATTATACGGGCGAAAAAACATATGATGTACAATACCAGCTTTATACCAAAAACAATGGCTTGAGATGGTTTCATGCAGCCGGCCGCCTGTCCCGGCGGGAGGACGGCTCGCCCATTACTTTTGTCGGATTATTTGTGGATATTGACGATGAGAAAAAAATGGGAGCGAGGCTGGAACAACAGACAAAGGATCTTCAGGATGCGCTGGATGCGGCACAGCATGCCAACCATGCCAAGACAACATTCCTTAATAATATGTCTCACGACATCCGGACCCCCATGAATGCCATTATCGGGTTCACATCTCTTGCGGCAACCCATATTGACAACAAAGAGCAGGTTCAGAGTTATTTGTCAAAGATTTCTACATCCAGCAATCACCTCCTAAGCCTGATCAATGATGTCCTGGATATGAGCCGCATCGAGAGTGGCAAAGTAAAAATTGAGGAAAAAGAGACATCCCTGCCAGAAATAATGCATGATTTAAAGACCATCGTGCAGTCAGACATCACGTCAAAGCAACTGGAGTTTTATATTGATACTGCTGATATCATAAATGAACATATTTTATGTGATAAGCTGAGGCTGAATCAGGTATTTCTGAATCTGCTGAGCAATGCCATGAAGTTCACCAAGCCCGGCGGCATCGTAAGCGTCCGCATCCTGCAGAAAGGAAATGCGCCAGATGGCTGCGCCTCCTATGATTTCCAAATCAAGGATACCGGCATTGGCATG